>JBEAVZ010000191.1:0-2936 GCA_041160645.1 Acidobacteriota bacterium | reverse complement strand
GTCCACACGCCCGGGCCGTCGCGATCATGCCGCGCAGGAGCCGCGCAGCGTCGTCGCCACGCGACGGGGTGGCCAGCAGCAGCCCGGGAATCTCCCGCAGCGCGCCAATCGAATTGTCGTTGTGAAAATGGCCGCCAAACCCCTTCTGGTACGCCAGTCCCTGGATCCGCACGACCATCGGGTTGACATACTGGCCTGCCGAAAAGAAGGAGAGCGAGCAGGCCTCACCGCGCAACTGGTCGATCGCGTTGTGCAGGTAGGCCAGGTACTGGATCTCCGGAACCGGCAGCAGTCCGGCCATTGCCGCGCCCTGGGCAGTGCCCAGGATGGTCGTCTCGTCGAGCAGCGTGTCGAAGACACGCCCCCCGCCAAACTTCTTCTGGAGCCCGGTGGTCACATTGTAGACGCCGCCTTTCCGCGCGACATCCTCGCCGAAGATGAGCATCTCTGGACGACTGAGCATCTCATCGGCCAGGGCGGCGTTGATGTGGGCCGCCATGGTCCGTTTCGGCGGGGCCGTCGCCTCCTCCGGCAGGTTGTTCTCGAAGAGCCGCTGCCTTGCGGCGACGCTGGCCGCGGTCGGGCGGCTCGCCCGCACCTGCGATTCATCGTACGGGGCAAGTGGCGCCATAATCTCGGCGACCGAGGTCAGTTTGGGCCGCCCCATGGCGATCGCCATGGCCTCATCGATGCGCTGCTGCAGCCGTTCGTTCATGGCCAGCAGCTCGTCGGCCGTCGCCGCTTTCGTCTCGATCAGTCTCCGCGCGTTGCTCAGCAAAGGGTCGCGCGCCTCTGCCGCTTCGATCTCCGCCAGTGTCCGGTAGGTCGTCTCGACGTCGGTCCCGGCGTGTCCCCAGAGCCGCGTCGTCGCCAGGTGCAGGAAGACGGGGGTCCGGTGGCGCCGACAGAACCCGATCGCCGCCGCGACGGTATTCCAGACCTCGTCGATCTCTCCGGCGGCCCTGAAGTACTGCAGGTGGGGACGATTGCTCCACGAGTCCCTGATCCAGTCGCGGGGAGTGTCGACTGAGATGCCAATCCCATTGTCCTCGCAGATGAAGAGGATCGGCGATGTGCCGCCCCGGCGGACCGTGTAGAGCGCCGAGTTGATCCCGGCCAGCGCTGTCGCGTGATTGGCCGACGCGTCACCAAATGAGCAGGCGACGATCGAGTCGTCGGCCAGATCCGCGCCTGCCCCGATCTTCCGCGCCAGCCGCAACGCAAAGGCCAGGCCGGCGGCTTTCGGCAGGTGCGAGGCGATCGTACTCGTCTGCGGCGGTACCCAGAGCGGTCGGCTTCCCCAGACCTTGTGTCGCCCCGCCGCAATCGGATCGTCCTTGGACGCGGCAAAGGAGAGCAGCGTGTCGAGGATCGGATCGACCTCCGGCAGCTTCCGGGAGCGGGCCATCATCATCGCCCCGGCCCGGTAGTGGAGAAAACAGGGATCGTCGAGTCGGAGCAGGCTGCCAATGATCGCATTGTTCTCATGCCCGGCGCTCGAGATCGTGTAGTACCCCTGATTGAGCCGCTTCATCTCCCGCGCCGCGACGTCGAGCAGCCGACTCATCAGCTGGTCTTCAAAGATTGCGTGGGCCTCTCCCACTGTCAGTTCAGTGGAGGGGGTCAGTCGCTCGTCAGCGCCACGGGCGCGTGCGTCGCTCTTGCCCGAGTGCTCACTTGACAGGTAGTCCTGCAGTCTTTTCTGGACGATCTCAACGCGGTTGATGGGAGAGGACATGGCAACTCCTAGCCACTGCTTGGTCGGTCGAAGGGGGGAGCGCCGCCGCTCCCCCCACCGGTCGGCGAGTTAGATGAGCCCTGCTGCGGTGCGGCTCACTGGCCGGACTTCCGCTGGGCGATCAGGTTGACGAAAAGGCGGTAGGCCCCCGGGACACCCGCCGGCAGCTGCCGGTAGAAGGCATAACCCGCATAAGTGAAGGTCCCCTTGCCATACTGCGCCTGGAGCATGCCGCCGCGCTGTGGAGCCTGGCCCCGGTCGTGGCATTCGAGCAGCGGTTTGTAGCGCGGGTCCCATTCGCCCCACCACTTCGAACCACGCTCCTCAACCCAGTCTTTGAAGTCGGCCACGGTGATCGGATTTGGCCCTTTGAAGACCGGATTCTCCGGATCAAGAATCGTCACCACCGACTCCTCCTCCGAGACCTCCTCCGGATTTCTTCCCATCTTGTAGGGATAGGGACCGTAGGCGATCTCGTCGAACTCCGGCGTCTGGTATTGCCAGATCAGGTTTCCGCCCCGCTCGACATACTCGAGCAGCCGCTTGTTCCAGGCCTTCAGATCCGCCCGAACCGCCGAGGCCCGGATTCCGATCAGGATCGCGTCAAACTGGTCGAGTTGCCCGGTCGCGAGATCGTTCGCCCCCAGCAGGGTGACTTTGACGCCAATCTGCTGCAGCGCCGCGGGAATCAGATCCCCGACTCCCATCACGTATCCGACATTGAGCCCGGCGGGCACTTTCACCTCAATCCCGCGAATCTCCATGACTGCCGGACGATAGAGATGGCGCGGCTCGAGATCACGGTGGGAGATTACCTCGTAGCCTTCGCCGTACTCTCGCCCTCCGAGGCTGGCCACGGCCTCGATCCGGTAGCTCCCCCCGGCGGCGACGCTTGGCATCGTCACCCGGAAGTTGAAGCTCGCCGTCTCGCCCTCGTGGCTCGTGCTGAAACTCTGACTGGCCGGCTCAGACTGCCAGCCTGCCGGCAGTTTCAGCCGGATCGTTCCGCTGGCCGCCCCCTTGACATTGCTGGCCACGGTGACGGACACACTGGTCGTCGCGGCCCGCCCCGGCACCGCCACACCCACCCGCGGCGCCATGGAGACGTTGAGCGCCGGCGCCACGCTCACCAGCCGCCGCTGCTCTCCGAATGGCGCCTTCACAAATGAGGTCTGCGCGGGACGACTGAACGTAAAGC
>JBEAVZ010000187.1:0-2571 GCA_041160645.1 Acidobacteriota bacterium | reverse complement strand
CGGGACGTCTGACTGGTAGAATTTCAGCCCTGTTATCGGTATATTAGGCAGCGGCGCATTAGGCATCCGTGCCTTAAACGCTGGCAGATCAAATAGCCGGAGGTCGAGGATTCCCTTCTTGAGGCTATTCTGGCCATTCTGGCAACTTTCAGGAGAAAAATGGCCGACTTACTGGTCAGTGGGATACTCAGTGGCGATATGCGGGCGGTGGCCCGGGCGATCACCCGTCTCGAGAATGGCGAGCCGGAGGTTGACACATTGCTGACGGAGCTCTTCCCGCACGCCGGAAAGGCGCTGACGATCGGCATCACCGGCGCTCCCGGGGCCGGGAAGTCGTCACTCGTCGACCGGCTGGCCCTCCACTACCGCGAGCTTGGCCACCGGGTCGGCATTCTGGCCGTCGATCCGTCGAGCCCCTTCACCGGCGGCGCCCTCCTCGGTGACCGGATCAGGATGCAGGACCTCGCCAGTGATGAGCACGTCTTTATCCGTTCGATGGCGACGCGGGGCCGCATGGGTGGGCTCTCGCGCGGGACGGCCGACGCGGCCACGGTGCTCGATGCGGCCGGCTTCGATCGGATTCTCATCGAGACGGTTGGGGTCGGTCAGGACGAAGTCGATATCATCAAAGCTGCTGATCTCTCGATCGTGGTTCTCGTCCCCGGGATGGGTGACGATATCCAGGCCATCAAGGCCGGGATCATGGAGATTGGCGACATCTTCGTCATCAACAAGGCGGAACGAGAGGGCGTCGAGCGGACGGAGCGAGAGTTGATCGCCCTGCTCGAGATGGCCCATCGTGACGATGGCTGGGATCCGCCGATCGTCCGCACGGTCGCGACGCGCCAGCTGGGGATTGAGCCGCTCGCGCGGGCGATCGACCAGTACGCCGCGCATCTGCGGGCGGCGGCCACCACCGGCCGGCGACCAGCCCGCCGGGTCGAGATGGCGCGCCAGCGGCTGCTTGAGCTGCTCAGCGAACGGCTTCTGCGCCAGTTTGTCGGGCATTGGCCCGGTCCGGAGAGCCTCGATCAGCTCGCCGAGTCGCTCGCCCGCCGCGAGGAGGCGCCGTGGAGCGCCGTGGAGCGGCTGCTGGCCACCCGGTCGACCCGGTCGGGCCCGGCCGTCGGTCATCTTGGGATCGCCGTCCCCTCGATCGAGGTTGCGCTGCAGTTCTGGCGTGACGCCCTCGGACTTGACCTGAAAGAGGTCGAGACCGTCCCTGACCAGGGAGTGCGCGTCGCCATGCTGCCGGTCGGGACGAGTCGCGTCGAGCTGCTCGAAGCCCTCCAGCCCGACTCGCCGGTGGGCAGGTTTCTCGAACGGCGTGGAGCGGGCATCCACCACCTCTGTCTTGAAGTATCCGATCTGCCAGCCTCCCTCGCCCGCCTGCGGGAGGCCGGTGTCCGACTGATCGATGAAGAGCCGCGTCCTGGCGCCGGTGGAGCGCTGGTTGCGTTTGTCCACCCGGCATCGACCGGAGGTGTGCTTCTCGAACTGACCCAGAAAGGAAGCCATTGAGCTGCTGCGCCGCTTCCAACTCTCAGATACAGCCCTCCGGGCGTTATCAAAATCGAAGGAGATCGTCTTGAAATCAAACAGATCCAGGTTTATTGCCCTCCTCCTCAGCCTCCAGCTGATTGCTGTGCAGGGATGTTCCCTCTTCAAAAGTGACTATGCCACCCTCGAGGTCAGCGATCTGACGGTGAAGGTCAACGACCTGCCCGACATGCAGAAGCGGACTCTGGCGCAGAGCGAGCAGGCGCGCAAACAGCTTATCGAGCAGTTCAAGAAGGCCTATGCGCTCGCCCAGGCAGCCGAGGACGAAGACCTTCACAAGTCGGATGACTACAAGAAGCGCTCGGCGATCATCGAGGATCAGCTGATTGGCCGCGAGTTTTCGAATCGTAACCTCGAATTCAGTCCGAGCAACGATGAGCTGACCAAGTACGCGGCCGACAACAAGGCCGCCTTCGATGCCGACCTCACGCTCCTCGCCGGCGAGAGTGGTCTGAAGGCCACCGATGAGGAGAAGAACGCCATGAGCCTCCAGTGGGCCGATATGAAGATTCGCGCCGCGAAGGGGCGCGAGGCGGGACTGCTCAAGGATCCGCTCGTCAAGTCGAAGCTCCGCTTTGAGCTGGCCAACCTCCTCGCCAACCTCTACGCCGGCCTGGTCGAGGATCGCAACAAACTCACCGAGCAGGAGAAGGCCGACTACATCGCCAAGAATCCGACTGCCGATGTCAATGACCGGAAGAAACAGATCGAGGGGTTGCTGCAGCGGCTCAAGAATGGCGAGCCGTTCGAGAAGATTGCCGACGAGATGAACGAGGACGGCACCCGTGGAATTGGCGGTGACCTCAACTGGACGATGAAGGGGAAGATGGACCCCGAGTTTGAGAAGGCCGCCTTTGCGCTCGGCAAAGGGCAGTATACGATGGAGCCAGTCAGGTCCAGCTTCGGCTTCCACCTTATCAAGGTCGACGATCGTCGCCCGGTGAAGAAGGACCCCGCCGCCGCCGCGGCTCCTGGTAACCCCACTGCCCCCGCTGACAAGGCGCCGGAGGC
>JBEAVZ010000186.1:0-6837 GCA_041160645.1 Acidobacteriota bacterium | reverse complement strand
CATTCCGCACCGCTCGACCGTCTATTTCAATGGCCGGCTGATCGAGGAGAACACCATCACCTCGCTCCGGCTCGATGAGTCGATCGAGCCGCGTCGCTTTGAAGGGCAGGGGAAGGTCAGGTACTGAGCGATGCGCTGGCGCCAACCCGAAGATCTGCGGACGATCGAACAGCTGCTCGACTTCTACCGGCAGGCCGATGAGGCGATTCTGGGCAAGCTGACCGATCTCGATCGAACGGCCATCTCCCGCCTCAGCGCTGAGTCACGGCAGCTTGCTGCCGACTATGCCGGACTGGCCCCGCGCCAGCTCGCCGCCCGGTGCGGCTGGCCGATCATTGAAGAGTCGCTGACCGTTGCCGCGGGACGACTCCACCTGCTCGGCGAGTGTTCATTTGCGCCCGGTCGCCAGCCGCGGCTGCGGATCAATCGCCGCGCGATCGACGCCGTCTCACGCCACGCGCTCAAACTGGTTGGCGACGCGGATTCCGCCTGGTTCAGCCCCGCCGCGCTCGATGATCTGACCATTGCCCACGAAATCCACCATCTTTTGACGGGGCATCTCCTGACGGGGCATCTGCTGACCGGGCAGGCCGCCACCTCGTTGAACGAACAGGGGGCCCATATCTTTGCCCGGGCGCTGACCGGCTGGCCCTTCTCGCCGCTCGTTCTGCCGGCTCTGCTCCAGCGCCGCTCCTGGCCCTCGCGCCGGCGGTCAGGGACTTAAGCGCTGGACACGTGAGATGGTCAGCAGGGCGACTTCACGCGCTCCGCCTTCGAGCAGGGTCTGCGCCGCCTCATTGGCTGTGCTGCCCGTCGTCAGCACATCGTCGACCAGCAGCAGGCGGCGGTTGGCGACGAGGCGCGGCGCGACAACCTGGAAAGCCTGCTTCATCGAGCGGACCCGCTCGGCAAGGCCCATCCCGAGCCGATGCTGTTCCGTCTCCCGAACCCGGATCAGGCTCGTCAGGTCGACCCGGCAGCCAGTCAGCTCGCCAACGACACCTCCGATCACCGCGGCCTGATTGAATGTCCGCGCCGCTTGCCGGCGCGGATGGAGAGGCACCGGAACTACCGCATCGAAGCCCTCCGGATCGGGGAGAGTCTTCCACGCCCCGTGCAGACCTCTCCGCAACCGCTCGCCAATCCGCGGATGGCGCTTCAGCCAGAGCACGCTTTCTCGGATAACCCCCTCGTGAGGCCCGACCGCGCGGGCCGCCGCCAGATGCAGATCGCCGCAGCGGCGACAGTTCCATTCCGCCTCTCCCGGCTCCCCCGGCTCGTCACCGCTCGCCGGTCGCCGTACGCCGCACTTTTGGCAGATCACCAGCGCGGCCCAGCGCTCTGTCAGCTCCCGCCAGCAGTCCTCACAGCCGACGCCGTCGGCAAGTCTGGTCACGGGTTGGCCACAGACCCGGCACGGGAAGGGATAGAGGGTCACCAGCCCCACGTCACGCAGTCTACGGATTGATTCGAGAATGTTGAGCATAACAGACCATCGTCGATCCGGTTTATGGCTGACCCGGGATCGGGATCTGGATCGGGAATGGGTGGGCCAATATTTATTGGCCCGCTCGGGATTAAACGGGAGCTGGCTGAGTCTTCCGTTCAGTCATCGATTCAGTTCGTGCACCAGCGCCGTGAGCGCGGAGCGGCTGTGTCGGTTCGCGATTATCTCGGCGAGCTCGGTGGCGTGGGCGAGTGGATCGTCGACCACCCCGGTGACGAGGCCGATCCGCTGCGCCTCGTCGGCGCTGATGCTTTCGCCGAGGATCAGAAATCGCAGCGCGGCTTCCTGGCCGATCAGCCGCGGGAGGAGCTGGGTGCCTCCCCAGCCGGTGATGATCCCGCGCCGGGTTCCCGGATGCTGGAAGGTCGACCTTGGACTGGCGTAACGGAAGGTGCAGCTCAGCGCCAGATCGAGCCCCCCTCCCAGGCAGAAACCGTCAATGGCGGCGATGGTCACCGGGGCGACTTCCGCCAGCTTTCGCAGGACCTGCTGCCCCCGTCGTGAAAACTCCGGCGCATTATCCGCCGTCAATGCCGCAATCTCCCGCAGATCGGCCCCGATACTGAAGACTCCCCCGCGGCCATGGACGACGAGCGCCCGCAATTCCTGTCGTTCGGCGAGGCTCTCCAGCTCACGGGCGAGCCGTTCAAGCTCCAAAAGTGAGAGTCGGTTGCCGCGCTCCGGACCTTCGAGAGCCAGGGTCGCCCACAAGTTCATTACTTCAGGATCCTGCCCCATTCCCCTCTCCGGTCGCCGCCGTCTCCCTGATGAAACGGACTATCTCCTCGGTCGAGGTGCCCGGCAGAAAGATCGCCCCGACTCCCAGCTCGCGGAGCTGCGTGGCATCCTCATCCGGAATGATCCCCCCACCGAAGAGCGTTACGTCGGTCATCCCTTTTTCACGCATCAGCTCGAGCACCCGCGGAAAGATTGTCATGTGGGCTCCCGAGAGGATGGAGAGGCCGATCAGCCGAACATCCTCCTGGAGGGCGGCGTTGACGATCTGCTCCGGAGTCTGTCGCAATCCGGTGTAGATTACCTCCATCCCCGCATCACGCAAGGCCCGGGCAATAACTTTCACCCCCCGGTCGTGTCCATCCAGTCCCGGTTTCGCCAGCAGCACTCTGATCTTCGATTCACTCATCGTTACCCTCGCTTTGCTTATTGCTCAACTGTGCCCAAGGGCCAGGGTCAGCAGAAGGTGGGTCAGATAGAACAGGGCAACCCCGCCAAAGACGAAGAGGGAGGAGGGAATCCCCTGACGATTCGCCCCTTCTTCAAATTCACGATTGACCTCGGGGATCAGGTCGGAGGCGGCCACGTAGAGGGTTACTCCCGCCGAAAAGGGGAGCGCATAGCGGATGGCCGGCTCGACGATCGTCACCGAGAGGATTCCGACAATGGTCGCTCCGGCAATGAGCATCGTCGCTCGCCAGGCGGCCTGGCGATCCCGCCCCGCCGAGATCATGATCGAAGCAATCGTGAAACCCTCGGGAATCTTGTGCAGAATCACCGCGATGAAGAGGACCAGCCCCAGCCGGAGGTCGGTCAGAAGCCCCGCCGCCATCACCACTCCATCGAAGAAGGCGTGAATCGAGAGGCCCAGCAGAGCCTTCAGGGCCACTCCCCGCTCGTGCATCTCCTGGTGATGGGTCTCCTCCCCAAAATGGAAATGGGGCGCGATGGTGTGCTCGGCCAGATGGAGCAGGAGGTAGCCGGCGAGCAACCACCCCATCGCGGCCTCGAGCGACCCGGACCACTGGCGGCTCACCTCCGGCACCACCTCGAGGATGACGACCGCCAAAAGAAAACCTGCTCCGGTCGCCGTCAGCCAGCGGAGCAGGCTGCCACGAACTATCTGCTGCCGGGCAATTACATAACCGCCCAGAAGGTTTCCTCCACCGGCAATCAGCCCGATGATTGTCAATCCCAGATAACGATTCATCACCCTTTTTTGAGTATCTCCTGGTCTCCGCACTGAGACGGGTTGCGCGGGTTGGTAACTCTGTTTCAAGAGTTTTTCACTATACCACGGTCAGCCCTTTTTCACGGCACCTGCCGACCGCCTCGCGTGCAATTTCCCACCCCACCACGCCAATCCGCCGCCGCTCTGGGCACCCCGCTTGCCAGCAGGTTAAACATTTTATTACCATGCGCCAAATCAAATTGTGGCGATCCTCCGGAAGCCCAATTAATGCGTTGACTCGATACCAATTTTTCAACTATTATCCCTCCGCGGTGGATAAAATTGGAGTATAGTGGACCACAGTGGAGTCAGCAGGGGATTATTTGGGCATTTATGCCGGACAGATTCCCGTAGTTTGGTCGACTCAGAGGCCAACTTTAGAGAGGGTCAGATGATCGAGCAGCGAAGCAAGACCAGGAGACGTAGTGGTCAGTGAGCGGGCAGCAGTGGCCGAATGGGGAGCAGGGCCGCGGCAGCGTCAATATAAATATTGCAAACACGATGTTTAGCCAATATTCATCCGATTGAAGCGCTGGTTCCGTCCCATCATTTACCGGGCCATTGACGGGCGGATTGAATCTTAAGTTGTTTAGCTTAAGTTGTTTAGCTTAAGTTGTTTAGCTTGAGTTGTTTAGCTTGAATTGTTTAGTTGATTGTTTAAACAATCGGCAGATGATCTTGGGGCCTGCTTGCCGCCAGCCGTGACTCAGGTCGAACCCGATCTGGCAGCGCGACTTTTGAACGGTCTTGGTTTCGCCCTCCGGGTATCTCAGCGCTTTCAACTCCTCCATTAAGACAATTTTTAACCGCAGTCGGGCCGCTCCAGACCGTGCCGGCAACTTCTCCGGATTTGGCCAGTCGGGGAGACTGAGCCAGACGGGGGCCGACCCCGCGACCAGAGTATGTGCGGCGGGACCTTATATTAACCGCCGAAGTCGCGACGGGGCTGAGCGAAGATCGGCCCAACAAGATTTGGGACAGCCAGATTTGGCACTGGAAGTCTGAAACGGGAAGACGTCTGAAACGGGAAGAAGTCTGAAACGGGAAGACGAAGATCGAGAAGCCTGAGAAGCGAGGCGCGTGATGTTCCGGGGAAGTTGTGAAACACGGATGGACGACAAGAGCCGACTGAAGATTCCGTCGGCCTTTCGCCGTGTCATCGATGAGCACTTCCCGACCGGCGAGTTCTTCGTGACCAGTACGACCGGAGATCACGCCCGGCTCTATCCGCTGCCGGTCTGGAAAGAGAAAGAGGAGCTGATTCTCAAGGTGCCGAGTGAGAATAAGATCCGGAAGAAGCTGCTCTACCACGCCTACTATTATGGCCATGAGCAGCAGATGGATACGCAGGGCCGGTTGCTGATCCAGTCGCCGCTGCGGACCAACGCCGGATTGCAGGGAGATGTGATCGTCATTGCCCAGGGCAATTTTCTCGAGGTGTGGAACCGGGAGCGCTTCCTCAGCCAGTTGATCGACGGAGATCCGCTGACGGAAGAGGACTCACAGGTTCTGGAGAGCTTTGGGTTCTGATGCGCGAGCAGGCGCAGGGGGTAGTTATGCGGGAGGGCGCGGAGGTGGAGAGGCATCGGCCGGTGATGCCGGAGGAGGTTCTGGCGTTGCTGGCTCCGGAGCGGGGCGGCCTGTTCATCGATGCGACGCTCGGGATGGGCGGGCACACGGAGTTGATCCTCCAGCGTGCTCCGCAGGCGCGGGTGCTGGGATTCGATCGGGACGCCGAGTCGCTGCGGCTGGCGCAGGAGCGGTTGCGACCCTATGCGGATCGTTTTGAGGCGGTCCACTCCGACTACCGCGAGATTGCGCAGGTCGCCGCGGAGCGCGGAGTGGGCGAGGTGGCCGGCATTCTGGTCGATCTCGGAATCTCTTCGCACCAGCTCGATTCAGCGGAGCGCGGTTTCAGTTTTCGTGGCGGGGCGGCAGAGCTCGATATGCGGATGGATCGGTCGGGTGGTGAGACCGCCGCGGATCTGGTCAATCGCCTCAGTGAAAGAGAGCTGGCCGATCTGATCTTTGAGTTTGGTGAGGAGCGCGCCTCACGGCGGATCGCCCGGCGGATCGTCCAGGAGCGGGAGACGGAGCCGATTCGGACGACGGAGCGTCTGGCCGACCTGGTGATCCGGGCAATCAATCAGCCGGGCCACTGGAAGATCCATCCGGCGACGAAGACCTTCCAGGCGCTGCGGATCGCCGTCAATCGTGAATTGGAAGGTCTGGGGGCCTTTGTCACCGCGGCGGTCGATCTGCTCGGTCTGGATGGGAGGTTGGTGATCATCACCTTCCACTCGCTGGAGGATCGATTGATCAAGCAGGCTCTGCGCCACGAGGCTGGACAGTGCAAGTGTCCGCCCCGCCAGATGATCTGCGATTGTGGGGCGCGGCGGAAGGTCGAGATCATGACGCGGAAGGCGCTCGTGCCGGGTGAGGATGAGCTGAAGGCCAATCCGCGGGCGCGGAGCGCCAAATTGCGTGCGTGCCGTCGACTGGCCGCCTGAGCCGGTCCGGTCCCGCTCGGTGGGCCCGTTCTGTGGCCGTGGGCCGTCTCGTCAGTTGAACAGTGGGGGCTGCTCCCCGTGGTGGTCCGGGCGCTGATTTGGTTGATCTGATGTTGATCTGTTATTGAGGGGTGATGAGATGAATGGAGCACGAACCTACCGACAGAAGATAGAGAATGGCCGTGTGGTTGTCCGTTCGAACGGGGCCGGGCGGCGGAGCGACGCGGGCACGAAGCGGTCCGGAAAGTCCATCCGGGCGGATCAGGCTGGTCGCGCTGTTCCGCAGGTCACTGGTCAGTCGGTCATCGTGATCCTGATCGGCTTTGGTCTGCTGGTCACTCTGGTCAACGTCTTCTCGCTCCGGGATCAGAATCAGATCCGTGTGCTCGGGATGAATGAGGCGAATCTCAAGGGGACGATTCACCGGCTCGGCAATGCCCAGCAGGCCGAGATGCTCGAAAAGCAGCGTGCTTTGAATGATGTCGAGAAGATGGCCCTGCTCGATCCGGATCTGACGGCTTCACGGCCGGAGCCGGTCGTCTCCGCGGTGGTCGCGAAGCCGGTGGTCGAGCCGCCGGCAGAGAAGTCGGGGCAGGCCGGGAGCGTGAAGCGCCGCGAGGAAGGGAAGCGCGAGCCGCGGGTCGCCGGGCGCAGCGGTGACCGGCAACGTGGCGTGGAGGCGTCGTCGAAGCGCAAGTCCGGCAGCCCCCGCGCGGAGCGCGCCCGCAATGACGCCCGCAATGACCCCCGCGCGGAGCGCGCACGAAATGACCCCCGCGCGGAGCGCGCACGAAATGACCCCCGCGCGGAGCGCGCACGAAATGACCCCCGCGCGGAGCGCGCACGAAATGAGA
>JBEAVZ010000159.1:0-2940 GCA_041160645.1 Acidobacteriota bacterium | reverse complement strand
CATCCAACTAAGGTGTCGCGATATCCGGTGATCGCAGGCATTATCAAAAACCAATCGGCCGGTGACCTAGCTTTGCTGCGTTGACAAAATTCCCTCGCTGGATTGATACAGCTGTGTGATCTTGTCGGAGCGCACCTCCTGCTTTGTCAACAGTTGCCCATCACTCCATCCGGGACAGAGCCTAATTCGTCAGATGCAGTAGCCAATTCCAATTGACATAAGTATCAGTCGTTCTTGCTGCCGGCCAACCAGTGCGGCAGGAGAGCCAAGCTAAGGAGAAAAAGATGAGGTACCTGGCCAAGCAACTTTGGCTCCCAGCGCTCGCTTGCGGCGTCATGCTAATGATGCTCACAACGGCGTGGGGACAGACCTACACTGCAACCGTGACCGGAACGGTGACCGATCCGCAGGGATCGACGATCGCCGGCGCCAAAGTGGTTGCCATCAATCAGGGAACTAAGCTGGAGTATGCCGTGCAGACCAACGCTGCCGGCGTCTACACTATCCCGTTCCTGCCAATCGGCAGTTATGTTCTCTCCGCCGAGGCCACCGGGTTCAAAAAGCTCGTCTCCTCTGACTTCAAGCTCGAAGTCAACCAGATCGGCCGTATCAACCTGACGATGCAGGTCGGCGCGGTCTCTGAGCAGGTGACGGTGACCGACGTGGCCCCGATTCTTCAGACCGAGAACGTGACCGTCGGACAGGTCATCACGGGTGAGAAGACGACCAGTCTGCCGCTCAATGGCCGCAACTTCCAGGCGCTGACGCTGCTCATTCCGGGTGTCGTCTCCCCAAATCCGGGAGCCTTCACCAACGCGAGTCTTCAGAATGGCCAGGGCCGTCCCTTCGTCAACGGCAACCGTGAGCAGGGTAACGCTTTCCTTCTTGATGGAATCAGTGTCGACGAGACGATCGACAACCGGATCGGCTACAAGCCGAACGTCGACGCCATCGCCGAGTTCCGGGTCGAGACCAGCAACTCCTCATCTGAGTTCGGCAACGTGACCGGCGCGACGGTCAACGCGACCCTCAAGTCGGGAACCAATGAGTTCCACGGCAACGTCTTCGAGTTCCTGCGCAACGACGCCCTCGACGCCAACGCCTGGGCCAACAACCGCAACCGCGCGACCAAGCAGAAGCTGCGCCAGAGCATCTTCGGCGGAACCCTCGGTGGACCGATCATCAAGGAGAAGCTCTTCTTCTTTGGTGACTACCAGGGAACGATTCGTCGCACCGGTGGCGGCGCGACCGCTTTTGTCGCTCCGGCCGCCTGGCGAACTGGCGATCTCTCGAGCCTCCTCCAGCGCAACATCTACATCCGTGATCCGCTCAAGACGGGCGCCTGCAGCGCGGCCGACCAGACCGCCTGCTTCCCGGGCAATATCATCCCGACGGCGCGCATCGTCAACCCGGCCGCGCGCGCTCTCTTCGCGGATACCAACTTCTATCCGCTGCCGAACCGAATCGATCCGCAGACGCAGGTCGGTATCTACAATACCCGGACGCTCGACAGGCTTGATGGCCACCAGTTCGACATCAAGATCGACGCCAAGCTCTCCGACAGCGACAACCTCTCGACGCGTTACTCCTTCGCCAACTTCAACGAGCAGGGCTACCAGGGAGTGCTGCGCACCAACCCGACCGGCAAGAGCTTCAATCGTCCGCAGAACTTCGTGACCAACTGGACGCGAACCATCTCGCCGACGATCATCAACGAGGCCCGGATCGGACTGAACCGCGCCGTCTTCATCACTGACGTCCTCGATTGGGGTGGACTTGGCGGTGGAAACGCGCGCTTCGGGATCCCGGGCGGCCAGGTTGCGGACGGTCTCTCGAGCATCTCGTTCGCGACCGGACTCTCGGCCATCGGCAACGTTGGGACCACCGAGGACAACGTCACCAACACCTTCCACTTCGGCAACAACCTGACCGTTCTCCGTGGGCGCCATTCGTTCAAGATGGGCGGCCAGTGGCAGCGTTACCAGCAGAACCGCTTCTATCCCGGCAACAACGGGCTCTTCGGCGGCTTCTCCTACAATGGTCAGTTCACCGGCCAGGGGTTCTCCGACTTCCTGCTCGATCTGCTCCAGAACAAGCGTATCGGCAGCAAGAGCGGCACGTGGGGCCACCGGCAGAACCGCATCGGAGTCTTCTTCCAGGATGACTTCAAGGTGCGGAACAACTTCACGGTCAACCTCGGCATGCGCTGGGAGTTCACCTCACCAGTGGTTGAGGTCATGGATCGCCAGTCGAACTTCGAGCTCTTCACCGGGCGGCAGCTCTTTGCCGGACGCGATGGCAACAGCCGCGCGCTCTACAACCCCTTCTACAAGGGCTTTGAGCCGCGCATTGGTCTGGCGTGGACGCCGCAGTCCTTTGATGGCAAGTTGGTGGTGCGGGCCGGTTACGGCATCACCCAGTTCATGGAGGGAACGGGTTCCAACCTGCGCCTTCCGCTCAACCCACCGCTCTTCTCGGAGGCGGACTTCACTTACGATCAGACGACCGGCGCCGGAACGATCACCAAGGGCTTCACCGATGTGATCGTGCGCGACCAGCCGGCCGGATTGATCCGTGTCTGGGATCCGAACCTGCGTCCGCAGTTCACCCAGCAGTGGAACCTGACCCTCGAGTATCAGCTGGCGAAGGAGACTTCGCTCTCAGTTGGTTATGTTGGTCACAATGCGACCCAGCTGGTTGCGCCGACCGACTGGAACCAGCCGCTGCCCGGTCCGTCGAACGTCGCGCCTTCACAGTGGGCGTCGATCCAGACCCGCCGTCCGCTCTTTGCGACCCGTCCGCTGGTCACCAACATCAGCGGAACGGCTTCGTGGGGAGTCTCACGCTACAACGCCATGCAGGTCAGCCTGCGTCAGCGCTCGACGAAGGGCCTGGAGTTCCTCCTCTCCTACACGTTCAGCAAGGCGCTCACTGACAACC
>JBEAVZ010000154.1:0-3710 GCA_041160645.1 Acidobacteriota bacterium | reverse complement strand
GCGCCGGTCTGTTGAGACGTCCGCGCACAAACCAGATCAGCAGCCCAAGCAGCACGATCCCGCCCAGTAAAAGGATCCTCTTCTTCATTCTCCCCTCTCTCCATTCGAAATGCGTCCATCTTCGATCGTCACGATTCGATCGGCGTATGGGAGCGCGCGACTGTCGTGGGTGACAATGACCACCGCCCTCCCCTTCTCGTGCGCCAGCTCACGCAGCAGATCGAGAATCGCCCGCCCGGTCGTGCCATCGAGCGCCGCCGTCGGTTCGTCAGCCAGGATGATTCCCGGCTCTCCGGCGAGCGCGCGGGCAATCGCCACCCGCTGTTTCTGCCCCCCGCTCAGATTGGCCGGCCACTGGAGCGCCTTGTCGAGCAGACCAACCCGCTCCAACAGCTCGCTCGAACGGTGACGCGCATGGCGTCCCCGCATGCCCTTCAACTCGAGCGCCAGCTCGACATTCTCCCGCACCGTCAGGGCCGGAAAGAGATTGAATCCCTGAAAGATGAACCCAATCCGCGCCAGCCGCACCCGGGGCAACTGACTCTCCTTCAGTCCGGTCACCTCCTCCCCGCCAATGCTGACCAATCCACCCGTCGGCCGGAGAATGCAACCCATGATCGAGAGCAGCGTCGTCTTGCCGCTCCCGGAGGGTCCCATCAGAAAGAGCACCTCACCCGACCGCACCTCGAGGTCGATCCCTTCCAGCGCGCGCACCACCGCATCGCCGGTCCCATAGGTCTTCGTGACTCCCCGCACATCGATCGCCACCGTCATCAGTACCTCCACTCATCCCTTGAAGATCATTGCCGGATCGAGCCGCGTCACCTTGTTGATCGAGACCATCGACGCACTGACACACATCAACAGCGTGACGACGAAGAGAATCACTAACATCCACCAGGGAAGAATGATCGCCGTCGTCGTCTGCAAACTCGTCTGCGCGACCACCAGGCTGATCAGAATCCCGACCGTGTACCCGATCATGCCGCTGATCAACGCCTGGCGGATGATCACGCCATAGAGATAACCGTTGGACGCCCCCATCGCCTTCAGCGTTCCATACTCCCGCAGATGATCCATCGTCGAGGCATAGATCGTCTGCGCCACGACCACCACGCCAACCACCAGGCCGAGCAACGCGGCGATGAGGACCGAGACGCCCGCGCCAGTCTCAAACATCCAGTAGAAGGCCTGCTTTCGCGCAAATTCGGCCGTGGTCAGGACATCGACGTAGGCGAGACGCTCGCGCAGTGACTGCCTGACCACGGCCGGATCGGCCCCCGCGGCCACTTTGACCAGCACGTAGATCGTCTGATCGCCCGGCAGACCGAAATATCGCCGCGCCCGGTCGATCGTCGTGAAGACGGCCGGCGAAGTGGTAAAGATCCGGATCCCCCTCGTCATCCCTACCACGCGGGCCCGTCGTCCCTGAATCTCTACAACCTGCCCCAACCCCGTCACCCCCAGCTTCTCCCGGTAGAGCTCGTCGATGATCACCGCATCTGGCTGGTACAGATCCTCAACCCGCCCGGCGACCAGATTCCACGGTATGCCCATCCCGCCATCCGGCTCCACGCCCATCAACAGGATCGACTCATCCGAGCCGTTCGGCTTCTTCCACGTCGAGAAATTGATCGTCAACCGGCGGGCATCGGCCACCCCTGGCACTCCCAGCGCCTGGTGATACTTCCGCTCATTGAATGGAATGCCATTCTCCAGATTGACCACCCCCTGCGAATGAACCCAGAGATCGGCCCCCGAGCGTGCAATCAGATCCGCCGTCGCCTGGACGAACCCCAGGAAAAGCCCGAACTGGATCGAGGTCAGCACAACTGAAAAGACGATCCCGACCAGGGTCACCACCAACCGCACCCGGTCATGAAACAGATTCCGCCACGCCAGTGACGCCATCCTTCCCCTCCCTTCTCACCTCATCAGGCCACGAATCAGCGTCTCTATCGTCTCCCCAATCAACTGCTTCTTCCCGACCCATGGAAAATCGTCCTCCCTGAGGGCGATCAGCAACGACGTCAGCCCATGAATCGAGACCCAGACAACCTGACTCGCCAACGCCACCTCGCCCTCCCGAAAATAGCCCGCCTCGACACACCGCGCCACCGACCTCTCCAGAAAACCAAAGGCGCGCTCCCCCATCGATCCCTCATACCGCGACTCCTCGCCGCGCTCCACACTCTCACTGCTGACCATAAAGGTCAGCCGATACTGATGCCGATTCCGCAGGCCAAATTGAACGTAGGCCTGACACCCCTCCCGCAACCCGTCGAGCGGGTCCAATCCCTTCGCCTCGATCAGCTCCAGTGAACGCGCCAGACGCGCGAACGTCTGCTCGCAGATCTCGTCGAGTATCTCCGACTTGTCCCGGAAATAGAGGTAGATCGTTGTCGGCGAATACTCAATTCGCTCGGCGATCCGCCGCATCGACACCCGCTCATAACCCTCACTGATGAAAAGCTCCCGCGCCGCCGCGAGGATCTCTCGCCGTAAGGCCTCCCGTTCCCTGTCTCGCCGCTCTTTTGACCCCATTGAACCGCTTAGTACCTTTCAATAAGTTTACAGTGTTAAGCATAGCGAGAGGCGCGCCGAAGGTCAAATGCGTCGCGGGTGTCGGATTCTTTCGAGGGTCCCCCATCAGGCCGGGAAGCGCTGCAAAAAATTCGGCCTGAGCCGCGACGACGTAGAACAGAAGTTCGTGGCTTGTGTTACATTAAGTGCCAATTTTGTTGATTCAACTCAATTTTTATCCATTTGAAAAGGTGTTTGGGATTATCTCGTGAGGTCAGGGTAAAGAGGACCGGCAATGACTATTCTGGAGTTTGGACGCTATCAGTTGAATGAGATGAGAGGACAGCTTCTTCTCGACGGCAAGGAGGTGAGTCTGCAACCCAAGACTCTTCAGCTCCTCTTTCTGTTGGTTCAGAACAGTCACCGGACCGTCACAAAGGATGAGATCATTGGAAAGATCTGGGAGGGGCGCGTTGTTGAGGAGAACAACCTGGCGCAGAGAATCTTTCATTTACGCCGGACACTCGACCAATGCGAGGAGACCAAACAGGCGATAGTCACCGTCTCCGGGGTTGGATACCGATTTAACGTGCCGGTAACAATCAGAGAGATGCAGGTGATCGAGCCGGGGCGTCAGCCAAATTTTGAAGCGGGAGCAGGAGCAGAGGGCGGCCTGAAGAGCGGAGACGCGTCAAAGCCGCCCGCGGCCAGGGGGGGGACGAGGTGGTCGAGAACCCCCCGATTTTTGGCCAGCCGTCCGACGGGGCGTGTGCCAGCCCTGATCCTGCTCGTCCTGGTTGCGGGTTTGATCTATGCCGGCTGGCGGTGGAGAGCGACGGTGAATAAAGATCGGTTCAGCAATGGCGGAGTGGTCAGTACCCTCGTCACGCTGCCTGGTTATAAAAGATTTCCGGCCTTCTCGCCCGATGGCAAGTTTATCACCTTCACCGCGAGTGGCGAGGCATCTGAGAATTACGATATCTACGTCAAAATGGTCAATCAGGCTGATCCAATCCGGATCACCAACAACGCCGCCTATGATCAGCAGTCGATCTGGTCGCCCGACGGGCTCCACCTCGCCTTTCTTCGGACGCCGGCGATTGCCGAGGAGAGATTCCACCTGATCATCATCCCGGCCTTTGGCGGGGTGGAGCGCGAGGTTGGCCGGGTCTGGGGCGGACTTGCCT
>JBEAVZ010000136.1:0-6412 GCA_041160645.1 Acidobacteriota bacterium | reverse complement strand
GGTCGGAATTGCGCTCAGGGCGGCGGGATCGGTTGGATTCGAGGGACGGACGGCCCCGCTGAACGGGCTCGAACTGCGTGGAGAGGCCGGAACGGACTCGCTGCAGATCGAGCGACTGGAGCTGGACTCGACCATTGGACGGGTCGAAGCAAAGGGACAACTCAGTTCGTGGACGCCCTTCAGCTATGAGGTCGACTTCACGGCGACCGGCCAACTGGAAGAGGTGAGCCGGGTCTTCGCTCCCCGCGCCGCTCTGCGGGGAACGGCCCGCTGTCAGTGCCGGATCAGTGGCACGGCCGCCGACTTCCTGATCACCGGCGATCCCGCCGCGCTGCGCTTGGGGATTGGCGAGAGCTGGCTGGAGGGGGTCGGTCTGGCGGGAGTGACGCTGCGGCGGCGCGGAGACCAGCTTGAACTGGGGGCGCGTGAGGTCCGGGCCGGGCGAGTGCGGGTCGGCAGCCTCAGTCTCGAAGACGTGGTGATCGGCCAGACCCGCGGGTTGATCGGGGTGGGAGAGACGCACCTGAGCTCGAGCCGCGGCGCGGTGACGGCCATCTCCTGGCCCGGAAGCCGGCTGGAGGGGCTGCTCCTTGCTCCACTCCAGACCGACTTCGTCGACCGCCGCTACCTGGTCAGAGCGACGGCGGCGCTCGCTGACGGAGTGATCGCCGGTGTGCCAATCCATGATGCCCGGGCCGCGGCGACCTTCGATCCGGAGGGGCTGACGCTCGCGGCGCTTGAGGTCGGCATCGACGAGGGGCAGGCGAAGGCCGCGGTGACCATCCCTCTCGGCGGGGAGAGACCCTTCCGCATCACAGGTCAGTTCAACCAGCTGCCAACCCATCGACTCTTCTCGACCTTCAATGTTGGGCGGATTCCGCTGGCCGGCTCGTTCACTGGCGAGGCCAATCTCGAGTGGCGGGGTGGGGCGGCGAGTTCGCTCGCCGGAGCGATTACGGCCGACTTCAGCGGTGGGACACCCGGGGCGACCGGGGATACGCCCGTCTCCGGCTGGTTAAGAACGACGATCGCGGCGGGTGTCTTCACTCTGGCCGATTGTGAACTGCGCACTCCGGCGTCGAGTCTGCGGGCGAGTGGAAGCCTGGCGGTCGATGGCCAATCGGATCTGCGGCTGGAACTGGCGTCGGATCAGGCTGGTGAACTGGTCGGGATCGTCCGGGCGATCGACAAGGTCAAACCCTTGATCGATCAGTACCAGCCGCACCTGCCGCGACAATTCCGCTTCAGGGGGGAGATGCGCGGCGACCTTGCCGAACCAGTGCTGCGGGGAGAGGTCTTTGCCGATCCGTTCGGATTCCGGGGCGTCGAGCTGGGAAGGGCGTCCGGCCAGCTCAACCTGAGTGGGCGCGAGATCAGCCTGGCCGAGCTGGTCCTGACCGATCGGGATGGCGGCGTCGGGCGGCTGGCCCTGGTCCTGCCATTCGCGGCAAAGTCCACCACCGGGTCGCTCAAGGCCAGTCTCGATCGACTGCCGCTGCGGGAATGGCTCAGGGCGCTCGACATTCGGGAACCGGTCGAACTGGCGGATCTGCTCAGTGGACGGCTCGATGGTCAGGCGCAGCTGACCGGTCTGCCCGGCCGCCTCAACGGAGCGATCACCCTTGGCCTCCGTGACGGAACGGTGGTCAGGCAACCGGTCGAATCGGCCCGCGCGGCGATCAGCTTTGTCGACCACCAGGCCCGCCTCGACAATTTTAACCTGCGCCTCCCCCAGACGACGGTTATGGCCCAGGGATCGTGGAATCTGGTCGACGACTCATTTTCACTCGACGGCCAGACCAGCAACATCCCGCTCGCCCTCCTTGCCGAGGCGCTCGATTTCAAACAGCTCGCCATCGACGGGTCGGCCGAGATCAGCTTCAAGGCGATCGGGAGCCCGCCCGAAGCGGGTCGGGAAGCCGAGCCGCTCGACTGGCAGCGGCTCTCCTTCAACCTGCTCGCGACGACCACCGGTCTCCAACTCAATCAGCGCCCGGCTGGCGACTTCCGCATCTACGCCGGCACCAGTCCGACGGGTCGGCTGCGGGCCGTCCTCAACTCACGCGGGGCGACCGAACGCGAGATCGTCTTCGCCACGGTCGAGCTGAAGGAGAAAGAGCTGCCGATGACGGTCAACGGCAATCTCGAGAATGTCGATCTGGCCCCCTTCATCGCCATTCTCGCCCCCGAACAGGCGGGGCGACTGAATGGCACAGTCAGTGGCGGAGTGTCGATCGCTGGTCCATTGCGGGCCAATCCTGCGCCTGACAGTTCGAGCCAGCCGACCATCGAGGCACTGCGTGGCAATCTGACGATCAGCAAGCTCGAGCTGAACGTCGCTGGAAACCAGCTTCAGCTGACCTCTCCGCTGACGATAGGACTGGCCCAGGCGACGATTACCATCCCCGTGGCGCAACTGGCCGGGTCCGGCGTCGAGATCACCGCCGACGGGCGGGTCGGTCTGGCCAACCAGAAACCTCTGGCGCTCGGGTTGCGGGCCAAATTGGATCTGAGCCGTCTCAGTGGCCTCACCCCATCTCTGACCACCTTTGGAACGATCAATCTCGAAGCGCAGGCTGATGGTACGATCGAACGGCCAAACCTGTCCGGAGTGGTCGAACTGCGCAATCTGGGAGTCTCGTCGCGGGAGTTGCCCTTCTTTCTGAGCAATGGCAACGGACTGATCACCCTCGCCGGCGAGCAGCTGCAGATCAACTCGTTCCGCGCCACGGCCAACGATGGCCGTTTTGAGGCGAAGGGATCGGTCAGGCTCGACGGCCTCGAACCGAGTGAGTGGCGAATCGAGCTGAAGGTGGAGCAGGCTGAACTCTACTATCGGGAACTGGGAGCCTCGCTGAGCACCTCCCTCGTGGTTGCCGGCACCCCGGCCGGGCAGACCATCAGTGGATCGGTCAACGCAACGCGGCTCGAGTACGATTCAAGCCTCGATCTCGACAACCTGATTGCTGGTGGCGGAGGGGTCAGTCTCGACTTCGATCCCGGGGCGATCGGCTTCTTCGGCTCCGGTGTGGCCGAGACGGTCGGCCGCCGACCGTCGATCCCGACCCGGCTCGACCTGCGGCTCGAAGCCCGTGACGCGCTGGAGATTCGCGGCGAGCAGCTCAACGCGGTCGGGACGGCGCTACTGACGGTCGCCGGGCCCAGCCACGATCCGAACATCACCGGCCGCCTCGAGGGAGAGTCCGGTTTCGTCCGTTTCCGGGGCCAGCGTTACGAGATCACCCGGGCGACGCTCGATCTGCTGCCGGGAAATGGCGGAGTGATTCTCAATCTGGTCGCCGAGTCCGACTTCCGCGGCTACCGGGTCTCGCTTGGTCTGGCCGGGGAGATCGATGCCATCGAGACGACGCTCCGCTCCGAGCCGGCCCTTTCACGCGACGAGATCATCTCGCTGATTACCACCGGAAGAACGGAGTCGGGGACGCTGACCAGCCAGGATCCGCTGCGGAGCGGCTTCGGAGCCGCCGCTTCGCTGCTCACCTCCGGTCTGATCTCGCGGCCGACGGAGCAGCTTCTCGGACTGAGCCGCTTCCAGATCGATCCGATCATCCGGCCCAACGCCAACCCGGCAGCGCGGTTGACGGTCGGCCAACAGCTCTCGCGCAACCTCTACGTCAGCTATTCGACCAACCTCGCCACCGAGCAGGACCAGACCGCCCTGACCGAGTACACATTCACCAACCGTTTTTCAGCGCTGGCGACCTATACCCAGGGCGGGAGCTCGACCCGCCAGGGGCTTGACGAGAACGTCGTGACGATTGAACTGCGGGGCCGGCAACGCTTCTCGCTCGGCTTTCTGCCCGAGCCGACCGCGACTCCGGAGGATCGACGCCGCGCGCGAACGACCAGCCTCTCCGGCCGGGAGAGCGATCTGCCGAGAGCCCTCGTCAGCCTCACGCCGCTGCCCGAAGTGAAGCTGCGCGAGAAGCGACTGCGGGAGCTCCTCCCGATTCTGGGCCAGGGCTTCAGCCGCTCCCTGGCCAGACTCGGGGAGCGCCGGCTGCGCGAATACCTGCAGGAGCAGGGATACTTCTTCGCCGAGGTCAACTTTCGCTGCGAACCACTCGACTGCAGCGGAACGACGCCGCAGGTCTTCTACGACATCGACCCAAGCCGGCTCTTTGAACTGAAAGAGATCCGGATCGAGGGGACCCGGCAGGTCCAGATCGACGATCTCCGCGGTGAGCTTCAATCGCTGACCGCGAGCCGCGTCGGCGGCATCCCCTTCTTCAGGGATCTGCCGCTGATCGGCGGATCGCTCCGCGGCCTGACCAGCAATGAGCGGCTGAAGGGCGACGAGGAGACGATCCGGCGGCGGCTCGTCGAGCGGGGATATCTCCAGGCCCGCGTCCGCTCGAGGCTCGCGCTCCGTCCCGAGAATGACGACCTGCTGCTCATCTTCAACATCGACGAGGGACCGCTGTCGCGCGTCGGCGAGGTCTCGATCGAGGGCAACCGGACGATCGATCAAGCGCTTCTCCGCGCGGCGGTTCCGCTCGCTAATGGCGCTCCATATTCGCCCACGCTTGCCCGGCTCGGCGCACAGCAGATCCGCCAGCTCTACGCCAGCCGTGGCCTTCTCGACACCCTGGCCAACCTCGAGGTCGCCGAGACCGGAGCGAAGAACAGCCACGTCCTCAAGCTGGTCTACCGCATCAACGAGAGCAATCCGGCCGTCGTCCGCGAAATCGAGATTGCCGGAACGACGCGGACGAGTCCGGAGGCGATCACCCGCTACTACGACTTCAAACCGGGAGAGATCCTGACTCCCGAAAAGCTGCGCGCGACCCAGAGCGCCCTCTATGCCACCAACGCCTTCCGGGAGGTCAACCTGCGGGTCGACGATCAGGGCGGCCCGACCGGCTCGGCGCACAAAGTGACTGTCAACCTGAGCGAAGCGCGGCCCCTCCTTCTCGTCTACGGTCTCGGGTATTCGAGTGATGACGGCATTCGTGGCTCGGTCGAGGTGGCCAACACCAACCTGCGCGGGTCGCTCAACTCCCTCTCCCTGCGACTGCGGGCGAGCAGCCGGGAACAGATCTCCCAGCTCTCGTATGGTGATCTGCGGCCATTTGGATTGAAGGTGCCGACGACGATCAACCTGTTCTACAACCGTGCGGCCAACCTGCGCACCTTCGTCCGGCGCCGCCTGCTCGATCAGAACGGCCAGCGCAGCGACAGCACCGAGGGGCAGGGCTTCGGACTCGATCGCTACGGCGCCTTCATCCAGTCGGAGAAACGGCTTGGCCAGCGCACCTCACTCCGTTTCCGTTACAACTTCGAGCGGGCGAGCCTCTTTGGGATCGACGACAACCTCATCCAGGAAACCGACGTGACGCGGAATGAGCGGGCGATCCGTCTCGGCATGCTCTCGGTCGGCGTCTCGCGTGACACGCGTGACAATGTTCTCAATCCGTCGCGCGGGCAGCTGATCAGCGCTGACCATTCTGTCGCCGCGGTGCCGCTGGGGGGCAACGAATCCTTCAACAAGTTCTTTACCACCTATCAGCGTTACCAGACGATCGAGGCGGCCACCCCGCTGCTCGGTCGCCTGCTCGACAGGACGACCTTCGCCTTCTCCGCCCGCCTCGGGCTTGCCGGAGTCTTTCGGAACGCGGATCGCAACAAGGACGGGGAGATCAGCGAGAGCGAGCGGCGGCTGCCGATCAGTGAGCGCTTCTTCTCCGGCGGCGCGACGACCCTGCGCGGCTTCCGGTTCGAGACGGCGGGTCCGCAGGAGATCCTCGAACCGCGCCCCGGTCGGAGCTGTGCGCTCCCGGCGCGTCCATGCGATCTCCCGACCCTCGTCCCGGTCGGCGGTGACGCCCTCGCCATCCTCAACTTCGAACTCCGCTACCCACTTACGCAGCGGCTGCGTTTTGTCCCCTTCTACGACGTCGGCAATGTCTTCCGCCGCGTCAGCGACTTCTCCTTCCGCCGGGTGACAAATACGGTCGGTCTTGGCCTGCGCATCAACACGCCCATCGGGCCGGTCGGAGTCGACTATGGACTGCTCCTCGATCCGCCCAGCTATCAGTCAGCCGCCGGAGCGCTCATTCGCCAGCCGCGCGGAGTCTTCCACATTCGACTGGGCCAAAGCTTCTGATTCAGTTTTCAAAGCCGATCTTATTGTGCAAAATAGCATTGCGTTGGGGTGTCGCAAGTCAGTATTAGGGTCGGGCCAAGGGCTTCGGGCCAAGGGCTTCGGGCCAAGGGCTTCGGGGAGGAGCATGACCTTGAACAGATTCTGTCCAAAGTGCGGGTCATCCGTCTATGAGACGGCCCGCTTCTGCAATCAGTGTGGGGAGCGGCTTTTGCCAACCCAGGCCGCGGCGATCCCGGTTCCGGTCCGCCCCGCGCCACAAACGTCTCGACTTGGAAACATGGCCCC
>JBEAVZ010000107.1:0-3022 GCA_041160645.1 Acidobacteriota bacterium | reverse complement strand
GAATGACCTACTTCTACCTGATCCGGCAAGTGCGCCTCAATTCGACCGAATATGTCCGCTTTCTGCGGCCGAATGAGCAGCCGGAGAAATTTGCGAACAAGAACTTCTACCTGATCGTCTCCATCTCGGTCGAACTTGATCAGGCGGTCACGCCCCCCCGCTACTACGATGAACGGCAATCGCTCAAGCTGCAGGAAGAGGCGACACGGAAGGTTCCGCTGGCCCTCTCCGCGGAGAAGCTCAATTCCGGCCTGAAGGGGATGGTGCGGGTCAAGGTCGATGTCGGCGCTGATGGCAAGGTGACCCGGGCGAACGTCGTCTACTCGACGATCCCCGAGGCCAACGAAGAGGCGATCGCCGCTGCCCGCCAGTGGGAGTTTCCGGCCAGTCTCTTTGAGAGCGACAAGAATCCGGTGACCTGTTTCATCAGTTTCAATGTTCCCCCAAAATAACCCTGAGTGGCCTGACCGGACACCACCCGCCGTCAGACAAATGGGAAGGGCCGCCGTAATTCGGCGGCCCTTCCCATTTCTCGCTCCGCCGTTCTAACATACTGGAGCAGGCCAACTGGAGCAAAGTAGACGGGCTAGCGGTTGATGCGGCCCCGGCAGGCCGAGGCCCCACACTGGCAGCTTTTGCGATCAGAATGGTATGAATCCTCATAGTCGAGAAGTATCTCCTCGCCGGGTTCGATATCGCGGAGGGCGAAGAAGAGGATGCGTCCACGGATGATCCGAATCGAGCAGTTGGGCTGGCAGGAATGGTTGATAAACTGGGTGCCATTGCCGCCCTGACGACCATCGATCGCCCACGTGGAGTCGAGGCCGCAGATGTGGATCCGACGCTGGCCGCGGAGGCGGCGGGAGATCTCCGGCAGCGAGATGCGTTCCCCCACGTATTCGGCAATCTTCCGGCCCTTCAGAAAGCGGGTCGTCGCGAAACATCCCCGTCCATCGATGGATGACTTTTTGACTGTCAGACCGGCGGCATATTCCACTCTTCGTTTCCTCTTTCCAATTTTCAGCGGCTCCGGCAAACTGGCATGGGGCGACACGGGGTCCTGCACCATAAGACCGGACCAGACTGGAGTATTTGAACAAGCATGAGTGAACTTAGCACATATTTCGAATTCATGGGTGAGCTGCAACGGGGGGCGGGCGAGATAATTCGCCAGTACTTCGAGGTAGACCTGGAGGTTGAGCAGAAGAGCGATGAGACTCCGGTTACCAGAGCGGATCGGGAGGTCGAGCTGTTCCTGCGGGAGGAGATTGGGCGCAAATTTCCCGCGCATTCAATCTTTGGCGAGGAGTATGGGGAGACCAGCCGTCCCGGATCGTGGCGATGGATCATCGATCCGATCGACGGGACCAAATCGTTCATTCTCAGGACGCCGCTCTTCGGCACGCTGATCGCGCTCGAGCGGGATGGCGTCCCGGTGCTTGGCTCGATCTACTTTGCCATTCGGGATCAATTACTGATCGGCTCGGCAGAGACCGGGACCTTTCTGAATGGAAAGGCTTGTGCAGTTTCAACACGGACTGAGCTGGCCACGGCGACGATGATCATTACCGATCCGCGCGACCTGTTGCCGCATCCGGCCCACCAGCTGGTAATCGACCTCGCCCGCGAGGTTCGTCTGGTGAGAGGGTTCGGTGATTGTTATGGCTACTACCTCGTCGCCACCGGATTGGCCGACCTGATGATCGAACCAAAGAATCTCCAGTACTATGATGTCGCGCCAATGGCCCCGATTCTGGCCGGAGCTGGCGGCGTCTTCTCTTCTCTGTCGGGAGATCTCGACTTTGCGACGGGACAAGGACTGGCCGCCAATCGCGAACTGCATCGTCAGATTGTCGAGCGGGCCCGCCAGTATGGCCAGCCCCTCGAGTCATGAACCGATGCCGGTCCTGGAGCAGTCCGCGCCAATGGCACAGTTGGCACAATCGGCCCGGCGGGCTTTGCAGACCTGCCGCCCGTGAAGTATCAGCAGGTGGGAGAAGCTGATCCAGTCACGGCGAGGGATGATCCCGAGCAGATCGGCCTCGATCTTCTCGGGAGTCTTGCTGGTGGTCAAACCAAGCCGCTGGGAGAGGCGCGAGACGTGGGTGTCGACGACGATCCCGGAGGCGATGCCAAAGGCGGTGCCGAGGATGACATTGGCCGTCTTGCGTCCGACCCCCGGCAGCTCGATCAACTCCTCGAGGGTCTGGGGGACCTCCCCACCGTACTGATCGATCAGTTTGCGACAGGCCCCCTGAATCGACCTCGCCTTGTTGCGAAAGAAGTTGATCGATTGGATGTCACGCTCGAGCTCGCCCACCGGAACGCTCAGGTAGTCCGCGGCGTTGCGGTACTTTCTGAAGAGAGTTGCCGTAACGATATTGACTCGCTCATCCGTACACTGTGCCGAGAGGATGGTCGCGACCATCAGTTCGAGCGGATTGGTATGGTTGAGGGCGCACTCGGCATTGGGATAGAGTCGGCGCAACCCTTTGACGAGCCGGGCGGCACGGGTTTTTAAGGTGTTCTTTTCGCTCATCGTCTCTTCTCTTCCCGTGCCGCGATTCTGGTGATGATCTTCCACTCGGCAGGAGTCACCGGCTGCACCGAGAGGCGCGAGCCGCGGCGGAGAAGCTCCATCTTCTCCAACCCGGCGACCGGGCGCAGATCTTCGAGGGCGAGCGGACGCGCGAACTTACGAACGAAACGCAGATCGACCATCTCCCAGATCGGCTTCTCTGCCGTCGCCTTCGGATCGAAATGGTGGTCGTGCGGATCGAGCGCGGTATGATCCGGATAGGCTTTCCGGACCACTTCCGCAATACCAGCGATACAAGATGGGTCGGCATTGCTATGGTAGAAGAAGACCTGGTCGCCGATCTCCATGCTCTTCATAAAGTTGCGGGCCTGGTAGTTGCGGACCCCATCCCAGCAGGTCGTCTGCCCCGGGGCCTCGGCCAGATCATCGATCGAGAAGACTTCCGGTTCAGATTTCATCAGCCAGTAGTTCATCGTCAATCTC
>JBEAVZ010000070.1:0-11010 GCA_041160645.1 Acidobacteriota bacterium | reverse complement strand
GCTTGCGCACCTGCTCGATGACATAGTACCCCATGAGCAGAACAATGATCACCGTGGCCACCCACATGGCGATGGTCACCCGCCGCGGCGGAGCGATCGAGGCCGGCAGATGGCGGTGGCGCAGGTAGAGGGTGCCGATCCCGATCACCGGCAGCATAAGTGCCTGGGCCACCCCTCCGGCGACGATCATCTGCACCGGTGACTTGAAGAGCAGAATCAGCATGACCGGGATCGCGGTAATCGCGACGATGAACCAGTTGCGGTAACGAACTCGCTGGCGGTAGTCCCCCGACTCAAAGAAACCCATCAGTCTGGCCATATCCGCAAAGACGCGCGAATTGGAGGCCGTCGCGGCAAAGATCGTCCCGTAGAGGGTGAAGATGGCTCCGACATAGAAGATCCAGAGTGACCATTCACCAAGAGTCTGCGTGTAGATGTTCGAGAGAACCGGAATCATATCACTGGCCGCCGGAACCTTGCCCATGCCGTGCAGAATGCCGGCGCCAAGCAGATAGAAGGCAATGGTGGCGATGGTGTAGATGATCATCGAGGCGATGATATCGAGCCGCATGACCCTGATCCAGCCACGGGCGCGACGATCCCATTCCGGCGAGTCGTCCCGTTTGCCGGCAAAGCGGGCATAGCCCTTCTCGACACACCAGTATGGATACATAAAGAGCTCGCTCGCCCCAACCCCGGTAATGCCGAAGACCGCCACCGCCGTCGAAAAGCCCTCGCCGGGCATCTTGAACTTGAAGCCTTCCCAGACCGCGTCCCACGAGAAGTACTGCGGCATTCTGATCAGAACGAGCGCGGCGAGAAAGGTGAGCATAGTGAAGAGTCCAACCTTGAGCATCGCCAGCCGCTCGATTCGCTCGTAACCTCCACCGAGGAGGATCGCAAGGGTGATTCCCCAGAAGACGAGGACCCAGATCGTCACCGGTATCGATGGAATCAGCAGGTTCATTACCTGCGCCACCCCCCCGAACATCGCGCCGATCTGGAGCAGCGTGAGGAGTGTCATGATCGCCCAGGCCCAGACGATCCAGTTGACCTTGAAGCGCGGTCCCGGGACCCGGTTGAAGCCGGCCAGTCCCGTCTCCCCGCTGGCGATGATGTAACGGCCCATCTCCGCCTGCAGGACAGGCTTGATGAGACAGCTGAGAAGGATCACCCAGAGCGCCGTGTAGCCAACCTGCGCCCCGAGGGTCGTCGTGGCGACCAGCTCTCCGGAACCGACGATTGAAGCCGCCAGGATCATCCCCGGCCCGATGCGCTTCAATGCCGACCGCCAGGTCGCCGGTGGCTCGGCGATATCCTCGGGAGTCAACTCATAGGGATCCTTGAGCTCCAGTGAAGACACTGGCTCCCCCCCGACTTTGCGGTCTTCTGCATTATTCATATCGAACCTCGGATAGTGTGATTTGGAAAAAGCGTTTCTCTTTTTACGCGAAATTGGATAATTATTGAAGTCTATGCGAGAAAAACTGAAATTTGTCGTCGGGTCGACCAATCCGGTCAAGATTGGTTGTGTCGCATCTGCGGCCGCCCTCTTCTGGCCGGGTTGTGAGACGACTGGAGTCGAGGCCGCGTCGGGGGTCGGGCATCAGCCCACATCTGACGCGGAGATGGAGACCGGGGCGCTCAACCGGGCGCGGGGCGCGCTCGAAAGTGACCCTTCCGCCGACTATGGGGTCGGCATCGAGGGCGGCGTTCTCGATACGACCACCGGAATGTGGGCCTATGCCTGGGTGGTGGTGATCGACCGGCAGGGCCGGATCGGATGCGGCCAATCGGGGCGCTTCCTGCTTCCGCCACCGATTGCGGAGCTGATCCGCGGAGGGCTCGAGCTCGGCGCCGCCGACGATCTCTTCTTCGGTCGCGCCAATTCAAAGCAGAAAGAGGGCGCGGTCGGCATTCTGTCGCGTGGTCAGATCACCCGCCAGCAGCTCTATGAGCCCGCCGTCACCTTCGCCCTCTTCCGCTTCATCCACCCGGAATACTATTCACCGGAAAGCGCGGCGGAGAAGCCGCGTCCATAGCCAACTGGCTCAATAGCCAACCGACTTACCATCGAGCCGTGGATCGCTCCCGCCCAGACGGACTCTGGTCTGCGGCTCGATCATGACTCCCTCGGCGTCGCCCATCTGGCGCGGCGTGGCCGCCATCTTGTGGCCCATCTCCTGCAGCTTGCGCAGCGTATCCGGATTGACTCCAAAGGGCTCGTAGCGAATCTCGTCCGGCATCCACTGGTGATGGATCCGCGGCCAGTCGATGGCCTGCTGGATGTTCATTCCAAAGTCGATGATGTTGACGAGGATCTGGGTGACGGTATTGATGATCGTCGGCCCGCCCGGACTACCGACAGCAAACCTGAGCTGCCCGTCGCGGAGGACGATCGTCGGCGTCATCGATGAGAGCGGGCGCTTCCGCGCCGCCACGGCGTTGGCCTCGCCCTGGATCAGCCCATAGAAGTTTGGCGAACCCGGCTTCGGCGCAAAGTCGTCCATCTCGTTGTTGAGCAGAATTCCCGTTCCCTCGACCGTGATCTTGTTCCCGTAACTGTCATTGAGCGTATAGGTGTTCGAAACGACGTTTCCGTCGCGATCGACCACCGTAAAATGGGTCGTCTCTTCGGACTCGTGAGGCGCGGGATCGCCGTGGCCAATTGTGCTCGACGGGGTCGCCCGCAGTGGATCGATGGTCGCGGCGAGGCGGTCGGCATAGGCGCGCGAAGTCAGTCCGGCCACCGGCACCTTGACAAAGTCAGGGTCGCCAAGGAATTGCGCCCGGTCGGCGAAAGCACGGCGCATGGCCTCGACCTGCAGGTGGAGCGCCCCTGCCGATCCGGCGCCCATCTCTTTCAGATTGTAACGTTCGAGAATGTTGAGCATCTCGAGCATGGCAATTCCACCGGAGGAGGGGGGCGGCATGGTGATGATCTCATAACCGCGATACGTTCCCCGGAGAGGGGTTCGCTCAACCGCGCGGTAGTTCCGCAGATCCTTGACCGTCATCCAGACCGGCCCGTCGCCGGCGGCCCGCTTCATGCTGGCCTCGATCAAACGGGCGGTGCGTCCGGCGTAGAACTCCTGCGGACCAAAGCGTTTCAGACGCGTCAGCACCTGCGCCAGCTCGGGTTGACGAAAGATCTCGCCAGTCTCGTAGGGGCGGCCATCGCGGAGAAAGATCCGCTTCGTCTCCGGATAGCGCGCCAGCTGCTCGCTCGATCCCTTGAGGCTCCGTTCGAGCTGGTACCAGACCGGGAACCCTTCCGCCGCCAGGCGCCGCGCCGGCTCGACGACCGTCCCCCACTTCAGGCGGCCATACTTCTCGAGCGCGAGGGCCAGACCGGCGACCGTTCCGGGAACTCCCGCCGCGCGGTGCCCGTACTGGGATGACTCCTTGATGTAGTCGCCCTTCTCATCGAGATAGACATTGCGATGCGCCGCCGCCGGGCCCATCTCGCGGTAGTCGATGGCTGTCGTCCGTCCATCGGCGAGACGGATGACCATGAATCCTCCGCCACCAAGGTTGCCCGCCGACGGCCAGACAACGGCAAGGGCCAGTCCAACCGCGACCGCGGCGTCGACCGCGTTCCCACCCCGCTTCAGAATATCGACTCCAACCTGCGAAGCAATCTCACTGACCGACGAGACCATGCCCTGCTTTCCCCGCACCGGTGGTCGCGAGGCGGCCTCAGTCTGCGCTCCCAGCCAGACCTCGGCCGGGCGGGACGGAAGCAAGACCAGTGTCAAAAACAAGGACAGACTCAATCCGCACGACAGAACCCTTCTGTATCTCATCTCTTTTCTTTCCCTCTTCCTCGATCCCTTCTTCGTCGATCGAAGCCATTCAAAGTGGATAGGCCGTAAAGAACAGTTTCTCGATGCGGTGGACGATCTCCTGACCGCGCCCCATCGCATTCATCACCTCGAGCCGCTTCTGGCGGTTGAACTCTTCATCGGCGCTCATCATCAACTGACTGAGCACCGTACAGGCGCCGCCGCGGAGCGCGGCCAGAGCCAGTTGAGCGCCGACCGTCAGATCGGTCAGGGCGATCGTCGCCTCCAGCTCGGTCATCTCGAGCAGCAATTCCAGCACTTCGAGAGAGTTGTCGACCACTCGCAGCGGGACGGCAATGGCGCTCCGGGTCGCCTCCCCGATGGCCATGCTCCGGGCCAGCCGATCCGCTTCGCTATCACGGGGGCGGGCAATCGCCGCGTTGACGCTGATCCGCCCCTCGACCTCCTCATCGACCGCCGCACGCAGACTGGCGCGCAGGCGCTCGAGCTGGCCAAACAGCTCCTCGAGGTCGGGCTGGTCGGCCCCGTGAACCGGCTTCTGGGTCCGGGTGACCTGGCAGACCATGACGCCGAGCGCTGCAGCGAGGGCCCCGGCATAGGCGGCGACACTGCCTCCGGCCAGTGCCTCAGAGTCGGTCGCCACCTCATCGACGAACTGATCGATGGTTGGCGATTCGCCGCCGGAGACCGTCGCCGCTCTGGCAGTGGCCGGCCCGATTCGCGGCGGCTCCGGAGGGGCCACCCGGACATCGGGGCGGTCGAGAACCGCCGCGAGACGATTCTCGAGAATCAGCTCGGGAGAGAAGTTCTCGATCTGCAGATAGTATTCGGCGCTCGCGTCGAGCGCCGCCTGCGGCACCAGGCCGATGATCTCGCTGCCGGTGATCGCCACTCCGTAACGGGCCGCCTCCCGCCTGACCATCTCAAAGACGCGGTGGAGCGGGGTCGCTTCGTGATTGATCAGATTCATCGAGACCTGGACCTGGCGGCGGTTGCGCAGGTCGATGGCGAGCGCCTTGAGATAGCGTAAGCCGCCATCACGACCGCGAATGGCCCGGGCAATCGAGCGGGCGACGGCCAGATCATCGGTCGCCAGATTGATGTTGTAGGCGATGAGCGGCAGACGCGCGCCGATGGCCACGGCTCCCGCCGTCGGGTGGAGGCGCGGCTCGCCAAGATCGGGCAGGCGGGCCGGATCGGTGGCAATCTCCTCGCGCAGCCGCTCGAATTCGCCGCGGCGGACGTTGGCCAGATCGACTCGCTCGGGGCTCGTCGCCGCCTGCTCATAGAAATAGACCGGGACCTTCAGCTCACTCGCGATGCGCCGTCCGGCCAGACGGGCCATCTCGACACATTCGGCCATAGTCACCCCCTTCAGGGGGATGAAAGGCAGCACATCGAGCGCCCCCAGGCGTGGATGCTCGCCCTTGTGACGCGTCAGATCGATCAGCTCGACCGCCGTTGCCGCCGCCCGGACCGCCGCCTCGACCACCGCCGCCGGCTCACCGGCCATGGTGATCACCGATCGATGGTGATCGGAATCCATCTCCGCATCAAGAACCGCCACTCCCGCCACCGAGGTGATCGCCGAGATGATCAACTCTACCTTATCCGAGTCCCGTCCTTCACTGAAATTTGGAACACACTCAACTATCTTCTCCATCATCACTGCGACTCCCTCGTCTGCCTGCCGGACCATCCCGGAGATCCACATTGGTGATTCACTGGTCAGCCTCCCGTTGAGCCCGGTCAGGATGCCCAGACAACCTGTCACCCCGTCGACAGCCCTCTCCAACGGTTCTGTCGACACGTCGGCTCGGTTAAAAATGATCCGGGAAAGTCAACTATACCGTGGATTGAAGAGTTGACCTTGATGTAAACTTGTCCAGATTCAATTACATAACTTGGCGGATCGGAAAAGACAAGCTGATTGAAGATCCGGGACGCGTTACAGTTATCCAGGCGGTATCAATGTCCTCTCAAGATTGCAATCGGATGGTTGCGGCATGCTTCCGACTGCTGGTTATCCTGGCGGTCGGCCCCGTCGCCCTCTTCGGAGTAGCCAACGCGCAGGCGCCGTCCGTGGCCAGCCAGTCCGCCGCTCGTCGCCTCGCCTTTGACGAGGCCCTTCGCCTCATCGCCGGTGAGGATGAAGGCAACCTCTCCAGACAGGCCGGGCGCTTTACGCGGACGCAGCTCAAGGATGGGCGGATCATCGAGATCTTCTATCCGCTCTCCGGCCACGGACGCTCCCCGCGGAATCGTGTTCCCGGATATGGAATGCTTTACGCCTCAGCGGCGGCCTACCACGAGTCGACCCGCCCGCGCCACATGCTCGAGGAACTCCTGCCGGATGGTCGCCTCTTCATCGAACAGATCCCCCAGCTGATCACCCGCCTCGAGCGCAGACTGCGGATCTCCCCCGGGCGGCTTGAACTGACACGGGTTGGTCTGCGGCGGGTCGACCTCTTTCTTCGTCAACATCACGCCAACCATACCACCGCCCAGACCGATCCGCGCCTCTTTCAGGAGCTGACCGCCTACTATGGCGAGACGCTGCGCCGCGCGGTGCAGGGCCAATGGCGCATCGATGAAGAACGGGTCAGCAGCAGCCATCGGCAGGCTGAACCAAACCTGCTCATCGGCGCTGACCGCATCCTCAAACCGTGGAGTAGTGTTATCAGGGTTCTCTACGATGAGGACAACCGCGGCGTCGGACTGACGAAGTCTTTCGACACCGACTCGCGTTCCGGACACTGACTGACCAGCCTGCCTGGCCGTCCGGAGAAGCTCTGGAGATGATTATGTACGAACACCTGACGATCGACACCGCCGTGACCGGTGTCCAGACCATCACTCTCAATCGCCCGGAGAGACTGAACGCCGTCAATCTGCGCCTGGCCGAGGAGCTGCCGGAAGCCCTCGCGGCCGCCTCGCGCGATGACCGGGTGCGGGTTGTCGTCATCACCGGCGCCGGACGAGGTTTCTGCGCCGGACTCGATCTCGATGCCGCCAACGTCACGGCCATGACCGATCAGCAGAACCGCTCCCGCCACGAGCGCCTCGACGATCTGCACTGGGTCGGACGATGGGTTCTCGCGGTTGTCAACTGCGATAAACCGGTCATCGCCGCGATCAACGGCCCGGCCGTCGGCGCGGGGTGCGGGCTGGCCCTCGCCGCCGATATCCGACTGATGAGCGATGCGGCGCTGATCAGCACGGGCTACCTGAAGATCGGACTCTCCCCCGATGCCGGAGTAAGCTACTTTCTGCCCCGCCTGATCGGCCTTGCCCGCGCCACCGAGCTGCTTCTCACCTCACGCGACCTTCCGGCCGCCGAGGCGGAACGGATAGGACTCGTTGCACGGACCCTGCCAGCCACCGAGTTTCAGCAGGAGGTCTCCGACTATGCCAGCCGGCTCGCCGCCGGTCCGCCGGTCGCCCTCACGCTCACCAAACGGCTGCTCCGTGACTCTCTCGACTCAACCCTGCTGCCCCACCTGCGCGATGAGCTGCAGGGAATCATGCAGTGCCTGAAGAGCCGCGACGCTCACGAAGCCTTCGCGGCCTTCCGTGAAAAACGTCGGCCAAACTTTGAGGGGAAGTGATGTGCGCTGATATTGCGTTTCCCATGCTGCGGGAGCGACCAGATCTCGATGATCTGCGCGAACGGCTCTGCTATGTCGGTGAGATAGTCCGTGACCACGCGCTCGCCGTCCTGCGCCAAAATTCGGCGGCGACCCTCGCGACGGTCGCCTTCGAGAGTCCGGCTGACAAGATCTACCAGATCGATGCGGAGATCGAAGAGGTTCTCCTCGCGACGCTCGATGCTGAACTAGCGCCGGCCATCTCCTTTGCCCTGATCTGCGAAGGCATCAACAACGAGCAACCGCTCCCCTTCCCATCCGACTGTCCGCTCGAACAGTGCGTCGCCCGGCTGATCATCGACCCGATCGATGGCACGCGTCCGATCATGTACAACAAGCGGAGCGCCTGGTGGCTGGCCGGTCTGGCCGCTAATGATGGGCAGATGAGCGCTCTCAGCAACATCGAAATTGCCGTCCAGGTCGAGATTCCGACCACCCGCGCCCTCTATGCGGATACCCTCTGGGCAGTGCGTGACGGTGGCGCGCACGGCGAGACCGTCAATCTCCTCAATGCCCGCCGCACCCGCTTCACCCCCCAACCATCCCGGGAGACGACGATCGGCGGCGGCTTCGCCTCGTTCTTCCATCCCTTCCCGGGTGGACGGGAGATCCTCGCCCGGATCGAAGAGGAACTCTTCCAGACGCTCCTCGGCGACCTCTCCACCAACCGCACCGCGGTCTTTGATGACCAGTATCTCTCAACCGGCGGGCAGCTCTACGAACTGATGACCGGACGCGACCGGCTCCTCGTCGATCTGCGCGGCCTGCTCTTCGAGCGCTTCCGGCGGGAAGGGCGAGCCCCGGGCCACGCCTGCCACCCCTACGATCTCGCGACGACCCTCATTGCCACCGAGGCGGGCGTGGTGATCACTGATGGCCGCGGCGGCCAACTCGACGGTCCGCTCGACACGACCACCGACATCTCCTGGATCGGCTACGCCAACCAGGAGATCCGGGCCGAGGTCGAACCGCTGCTCCTCCCGCTCCTCGCCCGCTATGGCCTGACTTAAGCGGCGCCTGGTTCTCCATCGCCAAAAGAGACCCCAATCTCCCGGGCGCTGCGAATGACATCGGAATCGAGGGGAACCTGCTTGCGGTTGACGATCGCCTCACGCAAGGGGACGGTGACGATTCGGTTCGACTGGATCGCGACCATCACATTCTGCTCACCCTGCTCGATCGCCCGCACCGCCGCCGCGCCAAACCGGGTCGCCAGAATCCGGTCGGTCGGCGTTGGCGGACCACCCCGCTGCAGATGGCCGAGCACCAGCGCCCGCGTCTCGTGGCCGGTCGCCGTCTCGATCTCGCCGGCCAGCTGCTCAGCAATCCCACCGAGGCGCGGCTCTCGCCCCTCGACACGTGACTTGTAGACGCGGTCGCCTCCAACCGGCATCGCCCCTTCCGAGACGACGACGATTGCAAAATTGCGCCTCCGCCGCCAACGGTCGTTGATCTTCCGGATGATCGCCTCAAACTGGTAGGGAATCTCCGGCAGCAGAATCACGTCGGCGCCCCCCGCCAGACCGGCATAGAGCGCGATCCAGCCGGAATAACGGCCCATAACCTCGACCAGCATGACCCGCTCGTGCGACTCGGCAGTCGCGTGGATCTTGTCGATCGCGTCCGTCGCCGTCACCAGCGCCGTGTGGAAACCAAAGGTCACCTCCGTGGCCATCAGATCGTTGTCGATCGTCTTCGGAACCCCGATGACCGGAACGCCCAGTCCGGCCAACTGATCGGCAATCGTCAGTGTCCCATCGCCGCCGATAACGACCAACGAATCGAGCCCAAGCGCATGAACCTGGTCGACCACCTGGCGTGAGACGTCGACAAAGACGGTTTTGCCATCCTCCTCACGCTTCAGATTGAACGGGTTACCCCGATTGGTCGTCCCGAGGATCGTCCCTCCCGTTTGGATGATCCCCCGCACACTCGAACGATCGAGCGGCTTCACTCCATCCTGGGCCAGCAATCCCTCAAAGCCCCGCTCGATGCCGTAGACCTCCCAGCCACGGTTGAGCGCCCCCAGCACGACCGCCCTGATCACCGCATTGAGCCCCGGGCAATCTCCGCCTCCCGTGACCACGCCAATTCGCCGTTTTGTTGTTTCTGTCTTCATGAGTTCGAGTGTAACACTCTCCGCCTTATCCAGTGACACCCATCCAGTGACACCTGGCACGCTGTGCGGCAAGATCAGCAATCAACGCCGGGAACTCAGCGGAGTCGGACAAGCGCCGGCCTCCGCCGCCAGCCCTCAGCCATCGAGGCGCTCCAACACATAGGACGGATCAAATTCGAGCCCCGCCACATTGCGCATCGCCATCCAGCGGAGCCGGTAGGCCATCTTCGGATCGGTCGTCTTCTCCAGCAACTTGTTGGGAACCAGCTCGAGCAGCCCGTGGGAGAGGGTATCCTTGTAGTAGTCGATATCAACCTCGACCATCAGACTGTCACGCAACGATACCTGTTCATTCCCATAGAGTGAGAGCTGGATATTGCCTTCGCCATAAGCCTTCTCTTTGTACGAGGCTGTCGAGCCTGGATGAAATGCGGTCGATCCTTTCGCCCAAAGCTTCTGCCGGCGGGCCCGCTCAAGGGCTGGTTCGAGATCCTTGTGCGCCAGAGCATAGAATCGATCACGCTCCGGCGCCCGCTCACCCGCCACTATCAACTGCCGGAAATAACTGAAGACCGACCGTCCCTCCAACTCAATCGATTTCAATGCCGTCGTGAAGTTATGGATCGCCGCGAGCTTGTCCTGCTTCTCTTCCGAGTGATCGAGCAGCTCGTCATAGTAACTACCATCCTGACCAATGAACCTCCGCAGATCGACCGCCAGACCGGCCCAGGGACTGAAGAGGTAGCGAGTCTTGCGCGGCAGCATCATCAGGGAGAGCGAACGGCCAGCGGAACGACGCGCTCCACCGAAGCGACGCAGATTGACCGGATGGTACCAGGCGTCGTAATGGTGGGGCGCCGCCACATGCACAACATAATTGTCGAGCGGCCCATTGGTCAGTTCCAGCTCAAACTGGAGCGTGGCGCCCTGATGTCGACCACGATGCACCGCGCGGTAATCACCGCGCAGCAAAGTAACCTGACTCTCAAAGTCAGCGCTGACCATCGTGCGCCGGGAATCATAAAGTTCAATAATCAGTATGTTTTTCATGGGATCTCGAGTCACTCGTCCTCTCGTTGGTAATCATAAATGACCATTCTCACTACCCTTGACTATTGAATATCTTCTTCAGGAGGACTACGCAACGCAAGGTCGCGCCGGCGACCTCCCCGCCAGACCTCTAAAACAGAAGGAGACGATTAACTTCCCCGCCCTGCACCACCCCGGTGTGGCCGGATGCAATGGAAGTAAATCGTCTCCGCAATGACGATCCTCTCGATCGTCTTATCCTCTGTTACCCTCGACTACAGCTCCGCCGGAATGATCGGCACCGTCAGCACCCCACTGCTGGTCTGGGACATGACGTGGAGGTTGTGCCCACCGATGAATCCCTCCCCGACTGGCGTAGCGTGGTTGATCACTGCTCCAAGTATTGCCT
>JBEAVZ010000532.1:0-2647 GCA_041160645.1 Acidobacteriota bacterium | reverse complement strand
CGGGTGATCAGGCTGATTCCGCGGATTGGCCAGGCGACGACCAGTCGGATCTGGGAGAGGCTGGCGGTGGCCGAAGCGCCACTCGCCCTGATTCGAACAGAGGATTTCATCACCACTCTGCCGCGGGCGGCGACCGCCGGGTGGCGTGAGTTTGCGGCGCTGATCGAGGCGCTGACCGCCCCGGAGACGGTCGATTCACCGGCCCGCCAGATCGAGTTGATTCTTGCTCATGGCTACCGCGACCTTCTCGAAGCGACCTTCGAGAACGCCGAGGCCCGTGAGGAGGATCTGCGCCAGTTGGCCAATTTTGCGCTGCGCTTCGAGACGACCGAGGCCTTTCTCAGTGAGCTGGCCCTCGTCAATACCGAGCGATTCTCGCCGCCCGGCGCGATCTCCGCCGAGGATGTGGTCATGGGCGGGGAGGAGGATGAACGGATGGTCCTCTCGTCGATTCACCAGGCGAAAGGGCTCGAATGGCGAATCGTCTTCATGCTCTGGGTGGCCGATGGCCGCCTGCCAGCGGCGCGCAGTCTTCGTGAGCCGGAGGGGGAGGAGGAAGAGCGCCGACTCTTCTACGTTGCCCTGACCCGCGCCCAGGACGAGCTCTACGTCTGCTACCCGATGATCGAAGAGGATCGGTCGCGTCAGACGATCCTCCATCGCCCCTCACGTTTCGTCACCGAGACGCCGCGGACCCTCTTCGAGATCTGGAATCTCGAAGAGGAGTCGCCCAGCCTCGGTGAGCTCGAGGCGGGCGACCCGGATGAGCCGAAGCTCATCAATTAAGGCAATGGGTAAGACAATGGGTAAGACAATGGGTAAGCCAACGGGTAAGCCAGTCGGCCGGGAAGCCGGAGATTTGGTCAGTTGGCGATTTGGCGAAATGGCCAACCCTGGCGAGTCGCCCTCTCACTGGCCACTCACTGTGTGGGCAGGCGGGGCGAAAATGGCAGAATTGGCGCCGCCGGGGCGCCCACAATTTTGGATCACCAATTTGGAAAGGAGTATCTGTGGATAAAGTCAATGTCACTCTCAACTGGACCGGTGGTAAGGCCTTTACCGCAACCAATGGCACCGGGTGCCAGATCGTCCTCGATGGACGGAAGGAGGCGGGACCGAGTCCGATGGATCTGCTGTTGCAGGGGCTCGGTGGATGTTCGGCGATCGATGTGGTGGTGATCATGGAGAAGGTGCGCACTCCGCTGAGCCGCTTCGAGATCTCGATCGAGGGCGTTCGTAACGGGACGGATCCCAAGTACTACACGGACGCTGTCATGCGCTTCGATGTCTGGGGAGAAGGAATCAACTCGGACAAACTGAGCCGGGCGATCAACCTGTCGATCTTCAAGTACTGCAGTGTCTACCATTCATTGCGGAGTGACCTGAAGTTGACGGCCGAGTATCGAATCCACCCGACGGGAAGTGAGGCGACCGGAGACTATCAGGTCGTCGAGATGGCGGCCCCAACGGGTGAACTACAGTAGAGACGCGGGAGATTGAAGATCAGACATGAGGAAAGTCTACCTGTCAGTGGCCCTGATGACCGGGCTCGTTCTTTTCAGTATTAATGGCTGGGCGCAGACGTCGCGCAGCGAATATTTGCGACTGATCCGGGTCGCGGCCGAGCAGGGCTGGGCCGCCAATCCGCGCCTCGTTGAGGAGTGGAAAAAGACCGCCAAGCCGAGTGAGTTGTGGGGATATGACTCACCCGGTAGTCCGGTCTACCTGGCCGATCTGCTCGGCTACCTCTACCAGGAGTCGGGGGATCGTCAGCAGGCCGAACGGGCGCGCGATCTGTTGGCGGCTTATGGGGATCTGCGGCAGGTCATCCCGCCCGACTATCCGGCGAAGCGCGCCGAGTACCGGCAGGGGGTTCCGTCGATCGCCAATTTCTTTATTATGCCGCCCTATGCCCGGGCCTACATGCGGATTCGCGGCAGCGGCGTGATCGACCAGGCGACGCGGGAGAAGATCGAGCGCGATCTCGCCTTCAGCCTCGATCATACCTTCTATTTTCCGGAATGGGGCGCGCACAATCGCGCCATGCTCCGCGCGGAGAGCCTCTATTATGGTGCGCTGGCGCTGCCCGATCATCCGCATGCGCCGCGCTGGAAGCAGATGGCCGAGACGCTGGCTGCGGATAGTCTGCACCAGTGGGAGATTGAAGATGCGACCGGTTATCACGGTGTCTGGCTCTACTCGGTCTTCTCATATGCTGAGATCTCGGGGCGCGAAGACGTGCTCCACTCCCCGATGGTCCGCTACTACCTCGACTATTTTGTGCAGCTGCTCACCCCGCATGGCAATCTCGCCGATTTTGGTGATTCGCACTGGAACGGCGGCTGGGAGCGTTTCGTCCCCGTCTATGAGAAGGCCGCGACACTCTTTCGCAACCCGCATTACAAGTTCCTGGCCATGGAGCTGAAGAAGCGGGCCTTCGAGCGCCAGGCGCGGATCGACGGCGTTGCCGTCGAGAAGGTCCCGATGGGGATTGGCGTTGGTTCGGCCTTTACCGATGCCCATCGCTGGGCCGATGACTCAGTTCCGGCGCAGCGCCCGACCAATGGCAGTCGGGAGGTTCTTGACGATATCGTTGGGAAGAAGTTTGTCTTCCGGAATGGCTGGGAGCCCGAGAGCACGATGATGC
>JBEAVZ010000564.1:0-4385 GCA_041160645.1 Acidobacteriota bacterium | reverse complement strand
GTGAAGGGCGCTGTCGCCCGGTGCACACTCACCCCGGCCTTGATCAACGCGTTGACAAACCGGGTCGCCGTCGAGAAGTCCGGCTGATCGGCCGGCATAATGTAGCCGCGCGGATCCCGCCACTCTGGCCGGCGGAGCATCTCGTAATACTTCAGCGCCACTCCCCGCGCCATGCCGCCCAGCGATGGCTCCTCGGGTCCCGCTCCTCCTGTCCCGCCCGCTGGTCGCGTTTCACGGTTGACCAGCGCCTGAACCTCCGCCAGTCGCCGCGGCAGCGGCGTCCAGTGATCCCGACTGCCGCGCTCGATCGAGTTCCGTCCCATCCGGTAGATGTTCATCAGAAAATCTTCCCGGTTCTTCGCCGCGACATCGAGCACGGCCCGATTGGCCGTCAATGAATACTCGATCGATTGCCGGAAATGCCATTTCTGCGGCGCGATCGGCGCCGGCAGGTTGCCCTGCGGCAGGTAACGACTGGTCACAAAGGGAATCTCCATCGGCGTTGGATGGCCGATCGTCTCTGTCAGCAGACCAATCATGTTGTGAAAGTAGACCGTTGTCCGCAGCCCGCCATTCCACCACGTCGAATAGCCCGCTCCGGTGCGCGTCGTCGCCCCCGGTTTATTCTCAGCGACAAAGCGGTGGTGCATCGCCGCCCCGACCACATCCAGTCCAGTCACCACCAGCGGGTCGTAGAGGTAGTTGAACGGGTCACGAAATGGCGGCGCGAAGAGGACCGTCCCGGTTGGACCAGTCTGGTGGTGGTTGTAGACGATCTGCGGAAACCACTCGTGATAGAAGATCCGGTTGATCGCTTCCGACTCCGGCTGCGCCGCCAGATAGAAGTCGCGGTTGTTGTCGTGGCCAATATACTTCTGGTAGAGCCGCGGAATATTGGCATAGGTCCGCTTGGTCACGTCCGGCTCGCGCATATACCAGTTTGAGACCAGCTCCATCCCATCCGGGTTGACCAGGCAGCCGAGAATGATCACCTCGCTCAGAAAACGCTTCGTCTCCGCATCATTCCCGCTCACCAGCTGCCAGATCGTCTCGATCAACTGCTGGGCCCCCAGCGTCTCCGTGGCGTGCAGTCCACCGTCGATCCAGACCACCGCCCGACCCTCCCGGGCCAGCGCCCGCGCCTGCTCGTCATTCAGGCCCTCGGCCAATGCCAGCTTGCGCGAGATCTCCTTATAGCGGTCCACTCGACGCAGATTCTCCGGTGAACTGATGATCGCGAGGTGCATCGTCCGCCCCTCGGCGCTCTTTCCCATCTCCACCACCTGCAGCCGATCCGACTCCTGATCGAGCTTCTTCAGATATGCTTCATACTGGGTATAGTTGACCAGCTGATAGTCGTCGCCGATCGCGAAGCCGAACTGGTCCCGCGGACTGGTCAGCTTCGACTGGGCCGGAACCACGGCCAGCCCCAGGGCCAGCCAGATTATGCACAATGCCAACTTTCTCAACTCAACTGCCATTTCTCCCCCAAGTGACTGCGCCCCAGGCCAGGTCTGGGTCAATCCACTGCCAGACCCCGCCGGATCTGTCCCAAAACTGTGATTTCACGACGCGCACAATATATGACCTTTCCCAACCACGGGCAAATGGATCACCTCTAATGCTCTGAATCGTCGCCAGTCTTCTCTGGGGATATCAAAACGGAATCGTGTCGAGTGGAAAGATGGCGGGCTGAAAACTTTGCTCCCCGATATTTTACTTCGACCGATCGAGTGTGGAGAACTGTGCTGGCGATGGCGGCGGAAAGAACGGGAAGAGAGGTGAGCGCCAACCGCCATCAATCAACATTCTCTTCCCGCCGGATGTGGAATGGCGGCTTCGCGAGCCCGATCTTACTGATCCTTCCTGATCAGCTCATAAGTGATCTTGCTCCGCACACAGTAGAGCCGCTGACCATCAGCTGACCACTCGAAATCGCTGATCGTTTGTCCGGTAAAGTTGGTCAGCTTATAGGGGGCTGCGCCATTCAACGGCTGCCGCCAGATGTTGGCCGCGTTGTCCTGCAATGAGATGTAGTCGAGCGCCTCGCCATCCGGACTCCAGCGGAAGTAGTTGTATCGTGGATAGTTTGGGCGGGGCAAAATCAGAAACTGCACCGGATCGCCACCCTCGGCCGGAATGATCGCCACCTTGCCGGGAACCTTGTCCTCATTGTAGAGACAGGCGATCCAGTCCCCATCCGGCGAGATGACCGGTGATTCCGTTGCCAGCTTTGTCAGCTGCTCCGGTTCTCCACCTGCCAGCGGCACCCGCCAGACCGTCCTTTTTTGTGAAGCCTCCCCCGAGTAGACGACCCATTGACCATCGGGGCTGATCTCGGGCTCATTGTCGAGCCGGCCCGTCGTCAGCTCGACCTGATTCTTGCCGTCGATGCCGATCCGGTAGATTTGCGGATTGCCGCGGAGGCTCGAACTGAAGACGACCACTCGCCCATCCGGCGTCGTGACCGGATCACGATTGCTCTCCCGATTGTTGGTCAGCTTCCATTTCTGCCCCTTCAGATCGGTCATCCAGATGTTCTCGTCATCCCCGACCCGCGATGAGTAGAGGAGCATTCCCCCGGGGCCCAGACCGATACCCTCGTATCCATCCTGCAGAACCTCTGTTGTATAACTGTTGAACTCGTTCGCTCGCTCGGCCGAAGTGAACCAGAATGTGGTGTGAATCTGCCGGCGGATCGTCAACAACCGCAGCCTCTCCTGCCTGGATCGCTGCGGTACTCGGGCCAGACTCGGATTCCCAAAATAGTCGTAATCATCGAAGCTGAACTGCTGATCCTCGCCCGTGCGGGTGTCGAGATAGTGCAGGTGATGGTTCGGAACCGTCCCCCGGATCTTGCCGGACAGCACCATCCCAATGCTGTCGGGCATCCATTCCAGCCCCAGCACATGCCCCCATTGCCGATTGGTCAGCGGACGCTCCTGGCCCGTCTGCACATCCACCCCAACCACATTGTAATAGAGCGGTTTCTGGACCGTTCCCGCCGTGATGGCGATCGTCCGGCCATCAGGCGACCAGACCGGTCCGTCAAGGGTATAGAACTCCGGGGTGATCCGCGAGATGATCTCGCGCGGGTTCCGGCCATCCCGGTCAGCGGTGTACAGGATACTCCGCCCCTTGTTGTTCCCCTTCTGTTCCGATACATAGGCCAGCGACTGGCCATCCGGCGAGAAGCTCACCGGACTGTCAACACCATCCAGCAGCTCCTCTACCGTGCCACTCTGGAGACTGATCCGGAGGAGCTGATTGCCCAACTTGACGCCTTCCAGGGCCTTGTTCGTTGAGATATAGATGAACCGATTGTCGGGGGTGATCACCGGCCAGAGATAGCCATTCCGACTCGGATGGTGGAGCGTCCTCTCCGTGTTTTTCTCCAGGTCGCGCAACCAGATGTTGAAGAGGCTCTGTTCGTGGCTAATGTAGACCAGGTACCGCCCATCCGGCGATATCGTCGCCAGCTCGAATGGCTGCTGAATCGCAATCTGCGTGGTCTGACTGTCCCGGAAGGGGAACTTCGTCACCCGGCGGTAGACCTGGTGCCCCAGCAGCCCCAGGATAAGCAGCACCGGGATCGCCGCCGCCAGATACATCGCCCCGCGGTACCAGTTCGACGACTCCCGCCGCACCCGCTCCTGCACCCGCCGCAGATCGGTCAGCAGCTCATCCGCCGAGGTGTAGCGCTCATCAGGCGAGGTCTTGAGACACTTGTCGATGATCTTTTTGATTGGGCTGATCGGGGATGGCTGGCTCTCCGCCCCACCCTTGGCCACATTCTTCCCGGCCAGGTTACGCACCGGGCGTGAGCAGGTGACCAGCTCGTGCAGCAAAATGCCAAAACTGTAGATGTCGACCCGGCGGTCGATGTTACTGCGCGCCATCTGCTCCGGCGCCATGTACTCGAGCGTCCCGACCGAACCACCCACCGTCCCGCCCGAAAAGGCGTCGAGGAGACGCGGCGGCTCATTCAATGGCTTTTCGAGCAGCTTGGCCAGGCCGAAATCGAGTATCTTCACCAGGCCATCCTGGTTGATCATGATGTTCTCCGGTTTCAAGTCCCGGTGAATCACGCCGACCCGGTGGGCCGCTCGCAAGGCTTCGGCCACCTGGACCGCAATCCGCAGCGACAACTCCAGATCGCCTCCGCCGATCTCTCTTCTCCCCAGCCTGGTGCGCAGCGTCTCACCCTCTACAAACTCCATGGCGATGAAGTGCTGCTCTGCTTCCTGGCCGATCTCGTAGATCGTCACGATATTCGGATGGTTGGTTCGCGAGGCGTTGTAGGCCTCCTCCCGAAATCGCGTCACCCGGTAGTTGTCCAGCAGATAGGCCGCGGGCAGAAATTTGATCGCGACCTGGCGCTTGAG
>JBEAVZ010000461.1:0-2889 GCA_041160645.1 Acidobacteriota bacterium | reverse complement strand
GAGAATCAGGCTTGATCAGGATGCGATCCCCGACCTTCTGACTGATGCTCGTCCCGGTCTTCTCTGACGCCGCCGGATCCTGGGCAATGGCGGAGGTCGTCAAAAGAATAAGAAGTGAGATGGCCAATAGTGAAATTCGTTTGATCAACATTGAACTTTACTCCTCGAAAAAGTCACCTTGAGACTCAACGTGTGGGCGCGTGGGCGCCACGGTCCGCCAACGTGAGCAGTCTTCTGGCAGGCCCGTCAGAGCCCGGCATACTCAGGCAGAAATTCCATGACCGAATTGACATCCTTGTCACCCCGCCCGGAGATATTGACAAGGATCGTCTGATCCGGACGAAGCCGTGGCGCGAGCTTGCAGACCTGGGCCACGGCGTGGGCGGTTTCGAGCGCGGGAATGATTCCCTCCATCCGGGCGAGGAGCTGGAACCCTTCGAGCGCCTCGGCGTCGTCGGCAAAGATATACTCGACGCGCTTCTGGTCATAAAGGAAGGCATGCTCCGGTCCAACACTCGGATAGTCAAGCCCCGCCGAGATCGAGTGGGTGAGCGAAATCTGGCCACGGTCGTCCTGCAGCACGTAGCTGCGGGTTCCCTGCAGAACTCCGACGCTTCCCCCGCCCTCGGTCAGAAAACGGGCGGCGTGCTCACCCAGACTGAGTCCACGTCCACCGGCCTCGACGCCGATCATCTTCACCGACTCGTCGTTCAGAAAAGGATGGAAGAGGCCAATCGCGTTGCTGCCCCCGCCAACGCAGGCCACCAGGTAATCGGGCAGGCGTCCAGTCCGCTCGAGCATCTGCTGGCGAGCCTCCTGGCCGATGACGCTCTGAAAGTCACGGACCATCGCCGGATAGGGATGCGGACCAAGGACTGAACCGAGCAGATAGTGGGTATCTCCGACGTTGGTTACCCAATCACGCAGGGCTTCATTGATGGCGTCCTTGAGTGTCCGGCTGCCGGATTCGACTCCGACCACCTTAGCTCCACAGAGGCGCATGCGGAAGACATTGAGAGCCTGGCGACGCATGTCCTCGGTGCCCATGTAGACGACACATTCGAGTCCCGCCCAGGCGCAGACGGTCGCCGTCGCCACGCCGTGCTGTCCGGCGCCTGTCTCGGCGATGATGCGCCGCTTGCCCATCCGCCGGGCGAGAAGGAGCTGTCCGAGAGCGTTGTTGATCTTGTGGGCGCCGGTGTGGTTGAGATCTTCGCGTTTCAGGTAGATGGCTGCCCCGCCAAGGTGACGGGTCAGGCGGTCGGCGTAGGTAATCGGCGTCGGTCGACCGACAAACTCGCGAAGCATTCGTCCGAGCTCCTGCTCAAAGGCCGGATCCTGGCGAGCCTCAGCATAGGCCGCTTTCAATTCGGCCAGGGGATGCATAAGGGTCTCAGGGACGAAGCTTCCACCATATGGGCCAAAGTGGCCACTCGCATCCGGGTACTGATAGTAATTAGTTGTCATCTTTGATCAATTCCAGCCGCTCGGCAAGCAGCCTGAGTTTCCCGGGATCCTTGATGCCGGGAGCGGTCTCGACACCGCTGTTGAGATCGACGGCGAACGGTTGCACCATGCGAACCGCCTCCGCGACATTGTCCGGGTTGAGTCCACCCGCCAGGAAGAGCCTCACCTTACTGGCAACCGTCGCGGCGAGGCGCCAGTCGACAGTCTTTCCCGTCCCACCATAGAGGCGTGGATCGAAGGCATCGAGCAGTACCGCCCGCACCGGATAGTCCGAAATAAGCGCGAGTTGAAGATCTCCACCCGCCCGGAAGGCCTTGATCACCCGCTCGGCACCAACCTCCAGGCAGTAGTCGACACTCTCATCGCCATGAAGCTGGGCGAGACCGACGCCACTGGCTTTCATGATTTGCCGGACATCGGCGGGGTGATCTTCGTTGACAAAGATTCCGACGCTGTGGATCCCTTCCGGCATGGCGAGGACGATCTTTCTCGCCTCCTCCGGGTCGATGTAGCGGGGACTGGGCCGGTAGAAGTTGAACCCAAGGTAGCTCGCGCCACACTCGACCGCCACCAGCGCATCGGGGAGAGAGGTAATGCCACAGACCTTGAGGCGAACGCCGTTCATTCGTGTCGCAAAGCCTCCAGCGCCGCCCCGATATCGGTCGACCGCATGAGCTCTTCGCCAATCAGGAAGGCGTGGTAACCAGCCGCGCGGAGCTGCTCGATATCGGCGCGGGTGCGGATACCGCTCTCACTGACCAGCGTGACCTTGTCCGCGCCGCCAGTGGCAGGATGGCCGGCAAGATCGAGCGAGGTCTGGAGCGTTGTCACAAATGTCCGCAGATCACGGTTGTTGACCCCAAGAATTCTCGTCTGAAATTGCATGACCATCTCCAGCTCGGCGCGGTCATGCACTTCGACGAGGACGTCGAGCCCCAGTGACGAGGCTTCCCGGAGCAGTTCATCGAACTGCTGGGGGGCCAGCATGGCCGCGATGAGAAGAATGGCGTCGGCTCCGGCGTGCCACGCTTCGAAGAGCTGGTAGCGATCGAAGATAAAGTCCTTCCGCAACAATGGGAGCGGCGAGACCTGCCGGACACGGCGCAGGTAGTCGAGGGACCCATCAAAGAAGTCCTCCTCGGTCAGACAGGAGATGGCCCGCGCTCCGTGGGTCGTGTAGGTGCGGGCAATCGCCTCCGGATCGAAGTCCTCGCGAATGATCCCCTTTGAGGGTGAGCGGCGCTTGATCTCGGCAATGATGTTGACGCCCGGCTCACGCAGCGCGCGCTCAAAGCGCCCGGCTACCGGGGCCACGGCCGGAGGCGACTGGAGCGCGGCAAGCGGCACGAGCCGCTGCGCCGCTTCGAGCCGTTCCCTCTTCCGATCGACGATTCGCTTTAATATATCCTGCATCTCATCCTC
>JBEAVZ010000460.1:0-7311 GCA_041160645.1 Acidobacteriota bacterium | reverse complement strand
CGCTTCGCGATCATGGCTATTTTGCCGGTTTGACGACCAAGGGGTGGGGACCCGGGGTGGCGCTCGATGCGCAGGGAAGGGCACGGGAGATGGCGGGGCGACCGTTCAATGGCCGCCAACTCACTCCGTCGACGACCGGGATCGGTCGTCAGGACTATGCGGCCAACTTTGCCGACTTCCTGGCTGCTACGCCTGGCGACGCGCCCTGGAGCTTCTGGTATGGCGCGATCGAGCCGCACCGCGACTATGAGTATGGCTCCGGCGTCCGCCTGGGCGGGAAGCGGCTGACCGACATTCCGCGCGTCCCCTCCTTCTGGCCGGACACTGCGGTGGTCCGCAACGACATGCTCGACTATGCGTTGGAGGTTGAGCATTTCGATCTCCACCTGGGCCGAATGATGAGGATGCTCGAGGAACGCGGCGAGCTGGAGCGGACGATCATCATCGTAACTTCGGATCACGGCATGCCCTTTCCGCGCGGCAAGGGCCAGGCCTATGACTACTCCAACCACGTCCCCCTCGCCGTGATGTGGGGCGGTGGCATCCGGCGCCCCGGGCGCCGGATCGACGACTACGTCAGCTTTGCCGATCTCGCCCCAACCATTCTCGAGCTGGCGGGCATCCGCTGGCCGGAATCGGGGATGGCGCCAATCACCGGCGAGTGCCTGGCCGGCATCTTCCGCTCGACCCGGAGCGGGCGGGTCATTCCCCGCCGCGATCATGTCCTGGTCGGCAAAGAGCGGACCGACATTGGGCGTCCGGATGACGTCGGCTACCCGATTCGCGGGATCGTCAGGAACGACATGCTCTACCTGCGTAACTACGAGGTCGACCGCTGGCCGTCGGGAAACCCCGCGACGGGCTATCTCGACTGTGACGCCGGAGCGACCAAGACCCTTCTTCTCGAGGCGCGCCGCGCGCAGGGAACCAGCCGCTACTGGGATCTCGCCTTTGGCAAACGGGGGGCGGAGGAGCTCTATGATCTGCGGCGCGACCCCGACTGCGTCAACAATCTCGCCGCCAGCCGTCCCCACGCCAGCCTGAAGGCCCGCCTGCGGACGCTCATGGAGCGGGAGCTGCAGCAGCAGCGCGACCCGCGGATGGCTGGCAACGGCGCCATCTTCGATCGATACCTCTACGCCGATCCGGCCAACCGCGATTTTTACAACCGTTATATGCGGGGAGAGAAGCTGAAGGCGGGCTGGGTTCGCGAGTCAGATTTCGAAAAAGATCCGCTCAAGTGATGAGCTCACGAAGCAGAACCGCCCGCGCCCTCAGTGAGGACGCGGGCGGCAATGGTTGGCGCAGTCGAGACTAGTCGACGATGCGGCGGAACTTCTTCCGGTTGCGCTTCCGGGCCAGGGCTGACTTGAGCCGCTGTTTCTCACCCGGTGGGACGTAGAAGGCGTGGCGCTTCACTTCACGAATGATGTCTTCCTGCTGAACCTTCCGCTTGAAACGGCGCAACGCGCTCTCGAGAGATTCGTTATCTCCAAGGCGTATCTCTGCCAAGATATCTTCACCTGCCTTTCACTTTCGGCAATCTCAATCTGCATATAGCAGTCAGTCAGAATACTCCGGCCGCGCCGCCAGCGCAAGTCTGGCAATGGTCTCGTTCGAGTTCGCTTTGAACTTTTTCGAAACGGGGGTTAAAGTGTCACTCTCTGTGACAAGAGAAAACCGTGGAGAGGAAAGGGAACCAGAAAAGGCATGAGAGTATTGCTGATCGGATCGGGGGGGCGTGAGCACGCCCTGCTCTGGGCATTGCGCCAGAGTCCGGAGGTAGAGGAGGTGTTGGCGGCGACGACCAATGCCGGCATCAGGCGGGACTCGACGGCCGCGCAGCTTGAGAGCCAGGATCCGCGGGAGGTCGCCGCTTACGCCGTTCGCGAGAAGATCGATCTGGTCGTCGTCGGGCCGGAGCAGCCCCTCGTCGATGGGCTGGTCGACCAGCTCGCCGCGCAGGGAGTGCCGGCGTTTGGTCCGGTTGCCGCCGCCGCCCGGCTCGAGGGCAGCAAGGTCTTTGCGAAGGACTTCATGGCCCGCCACGCCATTCCCACCGCCCATTCGCGAACCGTCACCACCGCCGATGAAGCCCGGGCGGCGATCCGTTCCGGGGAGTTTGGCTATCCGGTCGTCGTCAAGGCCGAGGGGCTTGCCGCCGGCAAGGGAGTCATCATTGCGGCCGATGAGGCCGAGGCGCTCGGCGCGATCAACGATCTGATGGTCGAGCGACGTCTGGGCGCCGCCGGCAGCCGTCTGCTCATCGAGGAGTGCCTGGTCGGTCGTGAACTCTCCTATCTCGTCTTCAGCGATGGCGAGAACTATGTGCCGATGCCCGTCGCCCAGGACCACAAACGGGCCTACGATGGCGATCGCGGCCCGAATACCGGGGGGATGGGCGCCTACTCGACGAGTGGACTTCTCGACGACGCGCTCGAGGCGGTCATTCGCCGCACGATCGTCGAGCCGACACTCGCGGCGACGCGGGCCGAGGGCTTTCCGTTTCGCGGAGTCCTCTATACCGGGCTGATGCTGACCGCCGCCGGGCCAAAGGTGCTCGAATACAACGTCCGCTTTGGCGATCCGGAGACCCAGTCGATCCTCCGCCGCCTTGATAGCAGTTTTGCCGAGCTGGCTAGGGCCGTCGCCACCGGACAGCTGGCGACCGTCAGCCCGCGCTGGAGCAGCGATTCGACCACCTGCATCGTCCTCGCCTCGCCCGGATATCCCGGCGACTATCCGACGGGACGGGCCATCTCCGGCCTTGCCGCGGCCGCAGAGATCCCGGGCGTGACCGTCTTTCACGCCGGAACCGCTCTCTCTCCCGCCGGCGAGGTCGTTACCGCCGGGGGCCGGGTCCTCGGCGTGACCGCCCGCGCCACTTCACTCGACGAGGCGACCGATCTCGCTTACCGTGCCGTTGCGCGGATCTCGTTCGACGGCATGCAGTTTCGGAGTGATATCGGGAGAGTGTAACTCCCGATATCACCCATTCTCCTCTACTATCCACCGGGCATCATCCATCGGGCTCATCTTTGGGGCGCCTCCTTCTCGGGCGTCCCTCGGTGTCTATGTCCTGTTCAGCTATTGTCTGGGCGGGATCAGATATCTTGTGAAAAAGAGTCCTAACCACGTCCCGCCACTGTAATAATTATTGACGACGGGTTGATGTTGCGTTACAAATCATATACCAAATTGTGACGGAATTGACAAAAAGTCGGCACCCAGTGATAACCCGGTCCCAAGTCATCATCTATGGCACCGGGGGAGGAGGCGCCGACACGATCACAATTGGAATCCTGGTCAGTCTTTTGTTGGACACTGATCAGTCTTTTTTTTTAGTTGAGGTGGGCCGTTGCGAAACAGTTGTCTGTGCGGTGAGCGGAAGTCGTTTGATTGACTTCCGCGGGTCGATCCTCGATGACCACCGGACAGCGTCGAATATGTTCTGATCCCAATCTTCAGGTTACTGAGGGGGGGAGGAGACCATGAGACTGAAAGTTGCAATCGCCCTTGTCTTTCTGCTTCTGTCCTTTCTGGTCGTCAACCGGGCTTTTACCGCGGCCCGGACGCTGGCCCTTGTGCCAAATGATCAGCCAGTCAGCCTGTCAATCCCGGTCAGTTTGGTCGACTCGGCAGTCGCGGATGACGAGTCGCCCGCGGTGGCGCCTCTCCCTGGACAGGATGAGATGGCCGTCTACCGTGGCAACGAGTGCGTCTGGTGCCATTCCAGGATCTCCAGTCCGCTGAAATTGACCAGCCGTTACGCGGAGTGGCATATCTCCATTCATAAGGGGAGTGGAGTGAGCTGTGACAAGTGTCACGGTGGAAATCCGCGTGAACAGGACCAGAAGAAGGCCCACGTCGGAATACTTCCGGCCGCCAATCCGGCGAGTCGGCTCCATCCGGCAAATTTGGCTCAGACCTGCCGTGAGTGCCATCAGCCATTTGTTACGGCATTCGTCGAGAGCCGCCATTACCAGACACTCAAGGGGTCGAAGCTTGGCCCAAGCTGCAATACCTGCCATGCCCACATGGCTTCGGAAGTGATCTACACCCCGGAGCAGACGGCGACGATGTGTTCGAGCTGCCACGACACGGCGGCATCGAGCCTGCCGCGCAATCCGGCGATGGGCGCCCAGGCGGCCGAGACGATGCAGGCCATCCGCCGCGCCAGCGCCATGGTCGCGTGGGCCGATCGGCTGCTCGAAGAGGCAGAGAAGCGGAAGGTCTCCCTCCCGGCTGAGCATGAACAGATGAAGCAGGTTCGTGGTCAGCTCAACGAGGCGAAGGCCGGTTTCCATACCTTTGTCACTGCCGAGGTGCGCCGGAAGGCCGATCTCGCGTGGGAGCAGGGGACCCAGCTCAAGGACGGGCTGCGGCGCAAACTCTACCCCAATCAATAGTTGGTGAGGGGGGGGGCCGTGATCTCCCCGCCCGTCGATTGGCCGGAGAGCTGGAGTGGGCCATTCGAGATCATCAGAACCATATGTCAACCAGCCATTGTGACAATTTGAATCATCCTTGAATCGTCAGGGACCCGGCGGTTCCCCGGCATGACAACCGGAGGCCGTCTAAGGAACAGGTTATGCGATACACAAAACTCTTCATCGTGACTTTTTTCATTGTCGCCGTTGCCGGAGCGCTCCTCAGCCTGCGCTCGACGGCGGCCTCCAATGCGCGCCGACGGGAGGGCCAGAAGCCGGCGGCGGCCACCGCGGATCATCGCCAATACATCGGCAGTGAAACCTGCGCGGAGTGCCACTCGGCGGAGACGACCTTCTATCAGCTGACGGCGCACAACAAGCTCAATAGTGACATGCCCAAAGATCGCCAGAGCTGCGAGGCCTGTCACGGCGGAGCCCGCGATCACGTCGCCTACTACAAAGAGGTCGATCAGCTGCTCAAGTCGGGTAAGGAGACCGAGGCGACGGCCCTCATGAACAACGAGGCCCGGCTGATTGCGGCAAAGATGACTTCGATCGATGAACTCAGTCCGACTGAGTCGAGTCAGATCTGCCTGAAGTGCCACGAGGGGACGCAGGGGCGGAGTGACGAGCGGTTCAACTACCGGCGGAGTGAGCATTTCCGGAATGGTGTCTCCTGTGCCGATTGCCACTCTTCGCACTCCCCGAAACGGCTCGAGTTTCTGCTCAAAGAGAAAGAGCCGGAGGGCTGTTACAAGTGCCACGCCGACCAGAAGTCGTCATTCCAGAAGCCCTTCCATCACAAGGTTCCCGAGGGCGGGATGAAGTGTTCGGATTGCCACAACCATCACGGTGGTTTCATGCCGCGAAACCTGCGGAACACCGTGACTGGTGACATGCAGTGCGTCAAGTGCCATGCCGACAAGCAGGGACCGTTCGTCTATGAGCATGCCCCGATCAAGGTTGAGGGGTGTCAGGCCTGCCACACTCCGCACGGGTCGACCAATCCGAAGCTGTTGACGCGCAATACGGTAAAGATGCTCTGTCTCGAGTGCCATTCGAATACGCCGGGTGCGACGGTCGAGGGGGCGGGAATTGGGCCGACCACTCCTTCCTTCCACGACATCAACGCGCCACGGATTGCGAACTGCACGACGTGCCACTTTGAAATTCATGGATCCAACAAGGATCGCTACTTCCGGTAAGGAAAGAGAGGCAGATCATGAGATACAGAGAACAGAAAGAGTCCCTGATCAGAGTCTATGCGGGAGCGGCGCTGCTGGCGTGCAGTCTGCTCACGCCGGGAGTGACGGTCCTGGCCCAGCAGAGTGTCGAGAAGGCCGAGACGAGTCAGCAGGTGAAGGAGCTTGCCGCCGAGGGCGAACGGGCCAAGGTGGCGGTGGAGAAGGGGGAGATGCGCAAGCCGGCGCCCCCGGAAGCCGGCACGCAATGGGGCATCTACTCGACCCGCTCCTCGATGGAGCTGGGCTACCGCTTTGAGAACACGGGGGGAAACCGGGAACGGTTCCTCTCAGATGTCAATGTCCGCGACGGTTTCCGGTTGCTCGACTACTCACTCGATATGCGGGCGCGACCCGGCACCGGCATTCTCTTCGACTTCATGAAGGTCGATGTGAACAACGCCGGCGGCGATGTCGCGCAGAACACGATGTTGCGGCTCGAGAAGCACCGCGTCTACCAGTTTGACGCCAATGTGCGCCGCTTCAACTACTTCCGGACACTTGGGCCGGAGTTTGCGTTGGGCTACCGCAACCACGACCTGCGGCAACAGGTCTCGGACTACCGGCTGCGGCTGCTGCCGCAGCGGGCGGTACGTCTCAATCTCGGCTATGGCCGCAGCATGGCGCGCGGGCGCTGGAATCCCACCTACAGTTACGAGAGCGACATGTTCCAGCTGCTGGGTGATGCCCGCTGGCAGACCGACGACTTTACCGCCGGGCTGGAGGCGGACTGGAAGGGCTGGAATTTTGGGGTCGAGACCTTCTACCGCGAATTCCGGAATGATCCGACCATCAACTCACGGCCCGGCCTCGACACGGGTTTTGGGCAGCCGGCGCCGCGCCCGGGGGCGATCAGCTCCCTCGACCGCGACGTGCCGCTCCGTTCGCGGGCGATCGTCACGCGGGCCAATGTCCGCGGCTCGATCAGTGAGCGGCTCCACGTGATTATGCGCGGCTTCATCGACGATGAGCGGATGCGCGCACCCTACTACGAGATCTCGACCGGCATCGCCAGCAACAACTCGACGATCCTCGAGAAGAAGTTCATTGGCAATGGCGATATCGAGCGACCCGGGCGCGTCTTTGACGCTGGCGTGAGCCTTGACCTGAACAAGCACTGGACGCTGACCAACTCCTTCAACTACACCTCGTGGAAGATCGAGGGCGGGGTGGCGACCAGCACGACCAGTCTGACCCAGAATGCGGCCGGCGCGCGGGCCACGGCGATCTCGCTGATCAATGACAGCCGGCTGACCGACCTGACCTCATACCGGAACATTCTTGATCTGTCGGCCAATTATGGAAAGCGTCTCTTCGGGAATATTGGCTGGCGGACGCAGAAGCGTGAGGTGACCCTCTCCGGACTCAATCAGTCCGGCAACGCCGCCGGACTGGGCGCCGTGACGTTTGTGGGGCCGGAGAGTGAGTCGATCCGCACCGACTCCTTCAACGGCGGGGTGCGGCTCCGGCCATTCGACCGGACGACCCTTGCGCTCAATTACGAGCGGGGCGAGAGCAACAACGCCTTTGTGCGCATCAATCCGCTCGAGCATACGCGCGTGCGGGCCCGGGCCCAGTTCCAGGTGACCGACAGCTTCTCGCTCAACACCACTCTCATGACGCTCGACCGGCGCAACCCG
>JBEAVZ010000560.1:0-11027 GCA_041160645.1 Acidobacteriota bacterium | reverse complement strand
GATTGAACTTGCCCCGGCCGGCCAGGGAGCGAGCCGGGTCCGCCGTAAATTCTGGTTCGACCGCACGGCGATGCTCAGCTTCAACCGCCAGCAGATCTTCGACGACCAGGGAACTCTGCAGACTGAGGTCACCTACTCAAGCTACCGCCAGCTCGATCCATCGAGCCCAACCCTCTGGCCGGGAATGATTCAGGTCAGCCGGCCCCATGACAGCTACCAGGCCCGACTTCTCTTCAACGAAGAAGGGTTTCAGACGAACGTCGCACTCCCGCCGAACGCCTTCCTCCTCGAGAACAACGAGGGGCTGCCGGAGACCGACCTCGACAAACCGGCGCCGGGTACAGTTCCACCACCCGCCGGGAAGGGCGCCGGCGCCGCGGATGGAAGAGGGCGCTGAGAGCCTGGCCGCGGTCGGGATGAGCAAAAATCTATGGACAGTCTAATTCTATCCAACCTGCGCCAGCGCCCAACCCGGACCCTGATCAGTGTCAGCGGTGTCGCCCTCGGGGTAATCCTCGTCATTCTCAATACCGGACTGGTGCGGGGAATGCTCAACGATCGCATCCGGCGCGAACAGGGGCTCGGCGCGGAGATCCAGTTCACGCGCAAGGGGTCAAGCGTTCTCTCCCCCTCGTCAATCATGTCTCTCGATGTTCGATATGGTGACCGGCTCCGGCAGATCGAGGGAGTTCGCATGGTCAGCCCGGTCGGACGATACGTGCAGAGTGGCCAGTCCGGCCTCGGGTTTGAACAGGTCGACGGCATCGACTTTGACAGCTACGCGGCGATCAGCGGGCTGAAGATTGTCGAAGGCCGCGTCTTCGCCGCTGACCGGGAGGTGATCATCGACGAGATCAAGGCCCGGCAGAGCAAACTTGGCGTTGGCAGCACCATTCAGGTCTTCGGCAAAGCGCTCAAGGTGGTCGGCATCTACAGCCCGGAGTCGGGCGCCCGGATCAAGATGGATCTGGCCCACCTCCAGAGCTACCTCGTCGCCGAGAACAAGTGCACTTTCATCATGCTCAAGGTCGACGATCCCAACCGCCAGCAGGAGGTTCAGGAACGGATCAACTCCGAGCTCCCCGGGAATATCGTCATCCTGACCCGCGACATCGCCACGGGCTTCGGGCGGGCAATCCCTGGAATCGACAGCTTCGTCAAAGCGGTGCTCGTCCTCTCGACCATCGTCAGTCTGCTCGTGATTCTCCTCGCCATGTACACGACCATCACCGAGCGGACGCGCGAAATTGGCATCCTCAAATCACTCGGGGCTTCGAAGGGCTACATTATCGGAGTTATCGAGAAGGAGGCGCTGACGATCAGCCTCATCGGAGTCGGAGCGGGCCTGGTCGTCGCCTTCGCCGCCGGCTGGGTGATCGAGCGGTTGACCAGTCTGCAGCTTGAATTCCACTGGACCTGGACCCTCACCGCGATGGGGATTGGACTTGCCGCTGGCGCCCTGGGTGCCCTCTACCCGGCGGTGCGGGCCGCCAGACAGGATGCGGTCAAAGCAATCTCTTACGAGTAGGACCAGCCGCGCCGGCCGCTTATTGGTGGCCGCGAACAGGCCCAGTGAGTGACAACTGAGTGACAACGTGAATCTCTTCACCGCGAAATTGACGCAGGAAGATCGACGCGAACTTATGAGCCATATACTTCTGACTGAAAACCTGACCATGACCTACCGCATTGGCAAAGTCGATGTGCACGCCCTGCGGGGGGTCAATCTGGCCGTCGATCCAGGCGAGTTTGTCTCGATCATGGGACCGTCGGGCTGCGGGAAATCGACCCTGCTCCACATCCTTGGCGGCCTGCTCAGCCCAACCAAAGGTCGCGTCGTCATTGACGGCGAAGACCTGACCCAGCTGAGCGACGCGGCGCGGACCGATGTTCGCCGCCGCAAGATCGGGTTCGTCTTCCAGCGGTTCAACCTCTTTCCAACCCTGACGGCTGAGGGGAACCTGCGACTGGCCGAGCACATTCACGGACGTGGACGTCCGACCATCGACAACCAGACCCGCCGCGAAGTCTTGAAGTTGCTCCGCCTCGAAAATAAAATGGCCCATCGCCCCCTGGAGATGTCCGGAGGCGAGCAGCAGCGGGTAGCCATTGCCCGGGCGGTGATCAATCGACCAGCGATCATTCTCGCCGATGAACCGACCGGCAACCTCGACTCTGAAAACTCGGATCTGGTGCTCAACATGCTGAAGGAACTCAACCGTGAGCTTAACCAGACGATCGTCATGATCACGCACAATCCCGAGGCGGCGGCAGTTGGCAGTCGGATCATCGAGATGCGTGATGGCACGATCATTCGTGACAGCAGATAGACGGACGACGGATCACATGTACAAATTGCCTGAGGGAATAAGACGCACTATCAACTGGTCATATGAGAGAGGGTCCTGGCAGTACGACCTGCTCTGCCTGGTGATCATTGCGGTGATCTTCCTCGTTCCGAGCCGCTATTTTGGTGATCGGGATCGGCCAGTCCCGACGGGTATCGCCGGCCAGCTCCCACCTGGCGCGACCGAGGTGCCGGTGATCGAGGTCGGTGTCGAGCAGGTCAATGCCCTGCTCCGCGCGCGGGAGCGCTCGGATCTGATCGATTTTCCAGTCGAGGCACTTGGTTTCTACCTTCAGGAACAATACAATCGTCCCGTGAGGATTCTCCGCTACGAGCAGTTTGCCGGTTCGCCGCAGCTACCCATGTACCGGGTCTGGTTTGAATAGCAGATTGCTTCGGTTGTGCCCCCTTGGTGGTGGTGATCGGTCGGCTCTGTCCGGTCATTGGCACTGCCCGGGCGCCCGGACCGTCCGGCCGTTCAACCGATGCAGGTGGAGTTATTGTCGATGGCGAACAGGGCCGATGCCGTTGTCGGAGAAGGATTGAAGATTCATGAATAAGTTTCTGATCAGTTTGATTGTCGTGGGCCTGGTCAGTGTCGTGCCGGCTGGCGCGACCACCAACTACGTGACTCCAGGAGTGATGCCGCAGCAGATGCTGACGGGAATCCTCAACAAAATGGAGAAAGCCCACCAGGAGCTGAAGAGTCTCCGCGCCGAACTTCTTCAGCAGAAGACCAACTCGCAGATCGGCATTACCGACAACGAGTATGGCTCCCTGATCTACAAACCCTCGGCCGGTCGTGGTAAGGGCAAGTTGCGCATCGACTATACGCGTCCAAGCAAGGACACGATCGCGCTTGTCGGAGACAATGTCGTCTTCTACCAACCAAGAATCAACCAGGTCTTCAAATCGACCCTGGCAAAGGCAGCGAAGGGGAAGGTCGGTGGCTTCACCCAGCTGATCGGACTCGATGGTTCGATCAAGTCACTGGCCTCCAATTACAACATCGAGTTCCTGCGGGACGAGACGATCAACGGACAGAAGACGACTCTTCTGCGCCTGACCCCAAAGGCGGCGGGCCAGTTCAGCGCGATCGACATCTGGGTCAATCAGCAGAACTGGATACCAGCCCAGTGGAAACTGATCGAGCGCAATGGCGACTTTACGATCGTCTCCCTGAAGAACGTGCAGTTGAACTCTCCAATTCCAGATGCGGCATTCAACGTGGCGATCCCCAACGGCGTCAAGGTTGTCGACAAGATTTAAGCTAACAAGAAAGACATGAAAGATCTGACCAGCAGTAAGGTGAGCCGAGTAGCGCGGGAAGCGAGACTTGTCGCAAAGGGACTGCTCTCGACGAAACACCCAATCCTTGCCCACATCATTCCCATGCGCCGCTGCAATCTGGCGTGTGGGTATTGCAATGAGTATGACAAGGTATCTGATCCGGTGCCGCTCGAGACCGTCAAGAAGAGACTCGATCGCCTCGCCTCTTTTGGAACGACCGCGATCACGATCAGTGGAGGCGAGCCACTCCTCCACCCGGGCATCTTCGAAATCATCGCCCACATCCGCGCCCACGGGATGATCGCGGGTCTGATCAGCAATGGCTACTACATGACCCGCGAGAATATCGCGAAATTGAACCAGGCCGGCCTCGAATATCTCCAGATCAGCATCGACAATGTCACGCCGGATAAGGTCTCGCAGAAGAGTCTCAAAGTCATCGACCGGTATCTGCGTTATCTCTCCGAGGACGCCCGATTTCACATCAACATCAACTCGGTGATTGGCGGAGGAATCAAGAATCCGGAGGATGCCCTGGTCGTCGCCCACCGGGCGGTTGAGCTGGGCTTTGGATCAACACTCGGCATCATTCACGACCACAGCGGACAGCTCAAACCATTGAGCGGAACCGAGGAAGAGGTCTACAAGAAGCTGCGCCGCTACGGCAAGAAGAAGTTTGGCTGGCTCAACAACTTCCAGGACGACCTGGCCTATGGGCGGCCCCATAACTGGCGTTGCCGGGCTGGCGCGCGCTACCTCTACATCTGCGAGGACGGTCTCGTTCACTACTGCTCGCAGCAGCGTGGATATCCGGCTATTCCCCTCGAGGAGTACACGCTCGAGCACATTGCCCGCGAATTCAACAACGAGAAGCCCTGTGCAAAATACTGCACCATCGCCTGTGTTCAACAGGTAGCCATGATGGACAACTGGCGTTCTCCCCAGCAGTCGAGCGAAGAGCCGGAAGCCTTCTCCAGGACTCCGGAGAAGGTTAATCTCTAAGTTCGCCGGTCTTGCCGCTGCCCGACGGCCCGGATTGCTGGTCAATCAGAACAGACGAGGTGGCCACTGGTTCGTCAGCAAACTGACCAACCGGTGACCACCTCGTCGGGTTTTGGGGATGGATTTGACCGGAGAGGGCTCCCGAGGGCCGTCCGATCTTCTCCCCCCACGACCGCCGCGCGGCCTGACTCGCGCGTCGATCAGCTATCCATCGACTTCATCTCACCTATCCGGTGAAGCTTCATCATTGAACTCAGACTGGGCTGTTCCGGCAGAAGGCCGGCCATGGCGACGACCGTCTCGCCACGCTGGGCAAGCCCCTTCGAGACGATTGCCTCATCAGCACGCGCCAGCAGATCGAAGGTGCGGCCGGAGAAGTCGAGCAGGCAGGGTTCGATGCCCCAGACCGCTGCCAGTGAACGATAGGTCGTCTCGTGGGGAGTCACCGCGACGATCCGCTGCGAGGGCCGGAGCGCGGCGAGGTGGCGAGCCATGCTGCCAGACTTGGTGAAGACGATGATCAGCTTTGAACGGATCTCCTGGGCGGCGTAACTGGCCGCTTCTGCGATGGCCCGCCCCTCGATGCCAAGCTGCTGGCCATCGATCCGCTCCCGGAGACGTCCGGAACGCAGATAACTCCCCTCCATAAAGGTAATAATGCGCGACATGGTCTCGATCGACTGCTTGGGATAGTCACCCGTGGCGGTCTCGGCCGAGAGCATGACCGCGTCAGTGCCATCGAGGATGGCATTGGCGACATCCGAGGCCTCAGCACGGGTCGGCCGGGGTTCGTGAGTCATCGATTCGAGCATCTGGGTGGCGGTAATGACCAGCTTTTGGGCGGCATTGGCCTTGGCAATGATCTGTTTCTGGTAGACCGGCACACTCTCGACCGAGGTCTCGACCCCCAGATCTCCGCGGGCGACCATGACCCCGTCACTCGCCTCGATGATTCCATCGAGATCTTCGAGCGCTTCGCGCTTCTCGATCTTGGCAATCAGGGGAACATTGGCCCCGAGAAACTCGATGAGGGTCTTGGCTCCAATACAGTCTCGGGCACTGCGAACAAAGGAGAGGGCGACGTAGTCGACCTGCTGGTCGAGCCCGAACTTCAGATCTCCACGATCTTTCTCAGTCAGTGATGGAGCGGAGAGTTTCACCCCGGGAAGGTTGATCCCCTTGTTCTCCCCAAGCTGTCCGCTGTTGAGCACCCGGCATTCAACCTCGGTGGCGCCAACCTGTTCGACCTGCAGTTCAATCAGGCCGTCGGCGAGCAGAATCCGGTCGCCGATGCTGACATCCTTGGGCAGATTGGTGTAGCTGGTCGAGAGAAGGGTTGCGTCCCCCTCAACCTCCCGGGTGGTGACGGTCAGTTGCTGACCGGCCTGGAGAAAGATTGGTTGATGATCCTTCAGCTTGCCGGTCCGAATCTTTGGTCCGCTCAGATCGAGGAGGACGGCGAGGGGGCGCCCAACCTCGGCCGCAATCTGGCGGGCATTCCTGATGGCCTCCGCGTGATATTCGTGGGAGCCGTGCGACATGTTGACGCGCATGACATCCATTCCAGCCATCAAGAGCGCGTGGAGCTGTTCCGGCGACCGCGAGGCTGGGCCTATTGTCGCCACGATCTTTGCTTTTCTCATCATTTAATGTGCCTACTGACTTTGTTGACGGCCAGTCAATCTCCTGGTCCGCCCTGACCTGACCATTCCCCAGGGTGACGATCCCCATCTCAGCCGAGCCAACCCGACCGAGCAGGATTGGGGCGACTACCTGGCAGGACGGGTGGTGGCCGGCTTGGCCAGTTCGGCATCGATCGCCGCCCGGAGCTCCTTTTCGTCCTCCGGCCTCCAGCCGATGATTCGCTTGACCATCTTCCCGTCACGGCCAAAGAGGACCATCTGCGGAACTCCGTGGTTGCGACGATCAAGAAAGTAGACAATCACCTCGGCCGTCAGAAAACCGACCGGGTAGGCGATCCGCGCCGTACCGATGAACGATTTGACATCCTCGGCCCGGTCGGGCTGATCGGTTGCGAGGCCAAGCACTGTCAAACCTTTCGTTCGATAGAGGTTATAGAGTTCGGCTACGTGCGGAGCGTGATCGATACAATGGGGACACTTCGAGGAGAAGACATCGAGCAGCACCACCCGGCCATCGAGACTCGAGAGTTGAAGAGTCTCGCCGGGCTTGAGGGACCCGCCGTTCGCGCTCTGGATCAGCTTGATGGAGATATCGGGAGTGTCGCCGGCGCCATTCTTCTGTGGCAATTCGGGAACCGATTGGGCATAGCCATTCAGACCACACAGAATGACGGCAGCCAGAACCTGCAGGGCCAGGCCCAACGGAAGAGTCAGCATCCGTCGCACAAAATTCAGTTCATTACGCTTTTGAGTCATTTCAGCAATTCTCCTACTCCTGCCCGTCGCTCTTCTCCTGATCAACCAGCGTTGATCGGACTTGAACACTATTCGGTTGTCAGCTCACGCCTGACCACCTCTTCCAGGTGGGCAATGCCGTGCTGTGGACTGTCGCCAATCAGATGCTCGACCACCTCGCCCTTCCGCGAGATGATGAAAAGTTGTGGTATGGGGGGAGCGCCGGTCTCATCCTCGGTGCCATAGAGAAAGGAGCGGGAGACCCAGGTGCTGGCATAGCCGATCTGGTAGTTGATACCGACCCGCTGGATAAACTCTTCAACCTTTGGTTGGTCTGACTTCTCATCCGAGGTGAGGCCGATCACCTCCAGGCCCTGGTCAGCGTATCTCCGCCGCAACTCAGCCAGCTGCGGCGCCTGCTTGACGCAGGGAGGGCAGTAGGTCGCCCAGAAATCGATCACCAGAACCTTGCCCCGGTAGTCGCGGAGACTGAACCGCGAGCCGTCGAGGCGGTCTATCGGCACATCGAACGAATTGGTGATGGCCTCCCGGTTGACCAGCGGGCGCCCCGCGACGCGATTCGCGGCGGTCTGCCGCGCGGCGGCGCCGCTCAGCGGCACCGGGGCGGCGGCCCGGTCACACGAGGAGAGCAGCAGCGGCAACACCAGCAGAGCGCCGACCTTCGCGCGTTTCGCAATAACCCCTCCGGTCTGTCCGCTCGTCATTACAGATCTCGCCAAACTCAACAACTTCATCGCCTCTCCCCTTCCCCGGCACTCTCCGGGCCAGTCGGATCAAAAAGATCGACCGACGCATCGGGGAGCATCTCCGGCAATGCGACCCGGTACTCTTCCGTGGCCCAACGCCCGAGGTCGATCAGTCGACAACGCTCTGAACAGAATGGTCTGGAGGGATTGTCCTCCCAGGTCGTTTCCTTGTGACACGATGGGCATACTACTCTTTTCATACGCCATTCAGGATAACGCAAAGCCCGGGAAACGAAAAGTAACGGCGGGAAGTAATGGTCGGCGGAGGTGGGGTGGCGCCGGTTCAGGAGAGGGCCCGCGCCGCGCTGGCACGCGACACTCCTGAACCGGGAGTCACTCAGGGTTCGATCGCCTCAAAGTTGATCACCCGGGCCGAAGGAATGATGCGCAGCGCGGCGCCGTCGGTCCCGGAAGGCAGGAGGGCCTCCGGCTGGTACTTCTCACTGTAGACCGGATGAGGATCAGGACTCGATTCCTGCTCAAGCGACCCGGCCACCGCGCGTCCGGCACTCTCCCGCCGCTGGAATTCAAAGAGATCGGGCCGGGCGTCATGTCCGGGCATTCCCAGCTCGAGCGTCTCCTCCCGAATCCTCTCGAGATTGATGCGGGCCAGCAGGATCACCTCCGCGCCAAAGGTCGGGCCAGCTACGTATTGTCCATCCGGTCCGATCACCGCGCTTCCGCCGTCGAGCAGAAACTCTGGCTGCTGCTCCGCGAACTTCGGCGTGAGTTCGAGATCCCGCGGCAGATCCTGACGGCGCATAATGCCCCCGGCGGAGATGACAAAACACCGCCCCTCCATGGCGTAATGGCGGCTGGCGATCTGGTTCATCTGCCCCACCGCCGGCCAGAGGGCGACGTGGATCTCTTCTCCACCCAAATGGAGGGATTGGCGCACCAGTGGCATCCAGTGCTCAGCGCCGATCGAGGCACCAAGCTGACCAACCGGCGTCGCCACCGCACGCAGCCCTGCCCCATCTCCCGGTGACCAGATCAGCTTTTCGTTATGGATCGGGCTCAGCTGCCGATGGCGATTGAGCAGCTCACCTCCCGGACCAAAGGTGAGAACGGTGTTGTAGAGCGTCCCTCGTCCGATCCCGACGCCTACCCGCTCCTGCACCCCCATGACCAGCGTCAACTGGTAACGGCGGGCGGCCTCTGCAAGCACCTCCGTGACCCGCCCCGGAACGAGGATGCTCTGCTCCTGCATCTGTGCATAGAGGCGCTTCATCGGCGCATAACCGGCCACCGAGACGTCCCGGCAGACATTCAGCCAGGCCGGATAGCCTGGCAACCAGCCCTCTGGAAAGACGACCAGCTGCGCCCTGCGCCGGGCGGCCTCGGCGATCAGATCGAGCGCACGCGCCAGACTTTTGTCAATGTCCAGATAGACTGGCGTCGCCTGAATGACGGCAACCACCACCACCGATGACCCTGCAGATGCTGACATATATGTATCCTCCACCCGCTTCAGTACTTCTGAACGGGTGATAAACAGTGCAATGGAATGATCGAGAGAGCTGAACTCTGCGGTAAGGCACCAGGTGGTCGGCCATCAGATAAAGCACAGCCGGAAAATGCCCGGCCGGATACTCCATTGGCGGAGCGTCTTCGGACCAGCGGGCTTCTCAATGATCGGCCAGGTGAGCTACTGATAGCCGCCTGATCGCCGGATCAAATTGGCAATTATCTGATAAAGACCTGGTGAGGCTGTCGCAGAGGATCGAATCAGAGACAAAGCGGGTAAGTTGATTAGTGTGTGTGCGCTCTCCGGTCACATCAGCCACGGATGTAACGACCGGTCTCATCGAGTCTGTTCTGATTTGTGATGACACCCTGGTGTCGATCACTTTTTAGCGGGGGTATTGAGACTTTGCTGTTCGTTTAATTGATAGAAAAGAGCCGGGCCATGATCAGTCATGACCAAATGCGGGGCATCTGGGACAACAGGGACCCTGGGAGTCCGGTGCGGAATCTGGTTGAGACCATATCCAGCGAGACAAAACGGGCCAAACAGGGTGAACGATCGGGGGCCAAAGAACGACGGGGTAATGACGGGGATGATTGGTCGTGCCGAATGGCTTCTTAACGAGTTACCAAGTAACTTAACAGGCTAACTCGACTTATTGACATATTCGCTCAGCTAAATCTAACCGAGTATCCGGGTTACAAAACTTGCGGGTTGACAAGTTTTCTGGCTAATCAGCACCACTGGCTTACCTCGCCGGCCTGATTCGCACCAGATTTTTAGAGGCTGTTCAAGGGGGGTCAGCCTATTCTAAACAGAAAGATTAATATCATCAGGCCACTGGTTTGGCAAGTAAAATTAAAATAGCCTCTCGCGGGCGCGGCGTCCGCTCACCGGCCATGGCAATCACATTTTAAACTCACTTGACAGGCAGGGGTTGGTTGACAGGACCGGTGGGACCGGTGGGACCGGTGGGACCGGTGGGACCAGTGGGACAAGTGGGACCAGTAAGACAAGTGGGACCGGTAAGACAAGTGGGACCAGTGGGACCAGTGGGACCCGTGGGACCCGTGGGACCCGTGGGACCCGTAAGACCTGTGGGAACCGTGGGACCCGTGGGACCCGTAAGACCAGTGGGACCAGTGGGACCCGTAAAACCGCTTGGATCGATCTGACAAAAAATCCTATTGGTCCTATTAGTCCTATCAGTCCTAATGCGATTGCCCTGGCTCACCGCGGAGCGCCCAATGCACAGATCCCTTGACCCAATGGTCAGGCAGCGCGGCGAGATCAGGCGTTATGGACGGGAAGAGCCAGAAACGGTGAGCCAATTATTGACTGCCGGGCTGAATCGCTGGAGAGAGAGGAGAACGCCGCACCACGAACGCTGAAAGAGCGGTTCTTTCAGCCCCCTTATGCCCATGGCGCGGCGTTTTCTTGCGCGGCTGGTCGATCACCAAATCGCCGCAGAATCGAAGAACCAGATGACCTGACCGGGAACCTGTGTCGCTTCACCGGACTCGTTCCCGGAGTGGTCTGCGCGGGTGGTTCAGCGCTGGTCGGCCGAAATCCGGCGCTCACGCGCTCCCCGCCCCGGTCCCCCTCACATAATACAAAGGGCGTGCCAGAGATCCGCCACAGAGATCAACACGCATAAAGCCATCCGGCGCAACAGTTGCCTTCCCTGCCCCGCCTCCCGATCAAAGATCTGGCCTGGACCCGTGTGCAATGACCATCCCAGAAGGTCGCCTCTATGTACCAAAACGTATGGCAAA
>JBEAVZ010000428.1:0-5300 GCA_041160645.1 Acidobacteriota bacterium | reverse complement strand
CGGCAATGTTGACCCGCCCGTAGTTGCTGCCCGTGTTGGTGGTCTGGAAATTGTCGCTGAAGATCAGCAGACCGGTCAGGACAGCCGGCGACTGCGTCAGGTCGATCGTCAGACTGACGATCGAGACCCGGATCGTCCCGATGCCGGGAATCTCTTTCTGCAGGAAGAGACCGCCCGTGTGGTTGATCTCACCAATCACCTGGACACGGTCGAGGGCTCCCGCCACAATTGGAAAGCGCCACGACTGGCTCTTCAGGCTCGCTGAACCAATGCTGCCGAGGTTGATGCCATTGTTGATGAAGACCTGCTTCCAGAATGCCTGGCTCATCTCGAGCTTCATCTGGCCATCGCCAATGATATATGTCTTATCGACCGGATCGTGGGTGCCCTGCGCTCTGGCCGTTCCATCAACGGCCACCAGCAGGGCCAGTAACGCCAGGACAAGGACGTGGCTCTTGGTGCTTCTCATCGGTACTTCCTCCTTGATCCATCTTTTTCAGATCAATCGCAATTAAAAGTCTCAAGTAGTGGGGCTCGAATAAGCTTTGTCTGGTCGGGATCCCGCACGGCGAGATCAGACCTCCGCGGCGACTCATCAGAGCGCCAGCACTCCGGCGGGGACAGTTCCGGCCGGATCGATTCCAGTCTGGCGACCCGCTCCAACACATAAAACAAGTCTCGCGGCACATCTCCCGGCAGATCAGAATCCGGCCTTTAGAAGGGAAGGCCAGCCGCCCCGTCAGCTTGCTCAATGACCAGCCTGCTCAAAGATCGGATGACGAACCTTCTTCAACTCACGGTCAGCAACTGTCAGGCCATCTCCGACCCGCCACTTCCCAGCCACACCTGTACTTAGCCCGAAAACCCGGGTAGACGAGGTGACGATCAGGGGAGGCAGAGCCGCCCGGCCACATCAATAGACGCATGTTGACAGACGCATGTTGACTTAAGGTTTCTGAATAAATCCAGAGACTTACCAGTGATGAAGCGCTGATCCCCAGGACTTCAGGTAAATCTGGCGGGGAACAATCTCTCCAGAGTCCACTGTAAGCTAGTTGAGATGTATGTCGTGTCGGTTACAAATCTGTCACGTTTCTGTGTTTCAATTTTCGCTCAAATACACTAAGTCGTTGACGGACTGGCACTTCGGCTATCTGTCTCAGATTAAAATTGCCCGTTGACCTACACAAGTCTGTGAAGATTGTCCCGGTACCACTCGAGAGTGAGGCGGAGTCCGGTCTCGAGGGGGATCTCTTCACGCCAGCCGAGCCGGTTGGTCGCCTTCTGCGCCGAGAGGTATTGGGCATCGATCTCGCGGTCGATCTTCTCTTTGAGGAGGATCTGCGGAGTGACGCGTCCCTCGAGTCCGGCGACGCGGATCATGAGATTGACAAAGTCGAGGATGCAGATGGGGGCATCGGCGCCGAAGTTGAAGGCTTCGCCACGGGTCTGTTCGATCTCTGCGGCGAGAAGGAGGTAGCCGCGGGCGACATCATCGACGTGGACAAATTCTCGGATAGGGGTGCCATCGCTGCGGATGAGCGGTGTTTCGCCACGGAGGAGGGCGAGGAGAGTGCCGGGGACGATGCGGGAGAGGTTGAGATCTCCGGGGCCGTAGATATTGGCAAAGCGGGAGACGGCCACCGGGAGCTGGTAGGAGTGGGCGAAGGAGCGGGCGATGATGTCGGTGCAGGCCTTCGAGGCATCGTACGGGTAGAGACCAAGGAGCGGATGATCTTCGGTGTAGGGTAGTTCCGGGTGGCTGCCATAGGCCTTGTCGCTCGAGGCCACGACGATCCGTTTGACGCTTGGGGAGAGTCGACAGGCTTCGAGGAGCATGTAGGTTCCGCGAACATTGGTCTCGAAGGTGGAGATGGGCGAGCGATTGGCAACGCCGACGATCGCCTGGGCGGCGAGGTGAAAGACCGCCTCGACCTCGTATTCGTTGAGGATCCGCTGCATGAGCGGGAGATCCTCGATCGAACCATTGATGACCGTCGTCCTTTGGCGCAGGTCGAAGAGATCGAGCGGACTGGGGCGGACCCCGTCACGCTGCAGACAGATGACGGTGGCGCCCTGCTCGACCAGCTGCCGGGTGACGTGGGCTCCGACGAAGCCGGTGGCGCCGGTGACAAAGGCGGTCCGCTTCTTCCAGAAGCCTGACTCCGAAATAGTTGGCGTCGAAATAGTGGTCATGAGGGGATCGGATCTCCTTCGGGTCTACTCCCAGAGCTTCCAGGGAGCCTGGCCAGTCTCCCAGAGCTGGTTGAATTCAAGATTGTCCTTGTAAGTGTCCATGCATTTCCAGAATCCGTCGTGGCGGTAGGCGACGAGCTGCCCCTCGCTGGCCAGCCGGCGGAGCGGTTCGCGTTCGAGGATGGCATCCGGAGTTAAGTATTCGAGGACACGGCGGTTGAAGACGAAGAAGCCACCGTTGATCCAATCGGTCATAACCGGTTTCTCTTCAAACTCGCGGACGTGGTCCGCGGCGTCGAGCCGGATGATCCCAAAATTGGAGTGGGGGCGGACGGCGCAGAGGGTCGCGAGTCGTCCGTGGGCGTGGTGGAAGTCGAGGAGTCGGCGCAGATCGACGTCGGCGAGTCCGTCACCGTAGGTGGCGCAGAAGGTCTCTTCGCCCTCGAGGTAGGGCGCAACCTGGTGAATCCGCCCTCCGGTATTGGTCTCGAGTCCGGTGCTGGCAAAGGTGATCGACCAGCAGTCGCGCGGGGCCTGGTGTTCGATCAGCCGGTGCTGGCCATCCGGGGTCGTCTCGAGGGTAAAGTCACTCGAGAGCCAGCGGTGCTCGAGAAAGTAGCGGCGGATGCTGTCGCCGAGATAGCCGAGGCAGAGGACAAAGTCGCGCAGGTCGTGCTCCGCATAGAGTTTGAGCAGGTGCCAGAGGATTGGCCGGCCGCCAATCTCAATCAGCCCTTTCGGGACCGAGACGCCGTGCTCACCGAGTCTCGTGCCGCGTCCGCCACAGAGGATGACCGTCTTCATCACTGCTCTCCTTGTTCTTTAAGGCCCTGTCTGGGCTCGTTTTCCGGCGCTCCTTCGCGGGGGAGTCGCGCCAGTTCCCAGACCTTGGCAAATTTGAGGAAGACACTGTAAGCGGTGAACAAGGCAATGATCAATCCGGGAATACCATCCCGGAAACCCTGCTTGAGAATCCAGGTGCGGATGAAGGCAGCGATGGGCAGGATGAGGAGATCGAGGGCCCGGGTTCGTCGTCCGTTTTCAAAGAGATGGCGCGCGGCGAGGGTCGTGTAGGAGTCGAGGACCAGGTGATGTTCGCTCAGGTCACGTTTGGTGTAGTGGAGAAGCTCGCCGTCGAGCCGGTCGACACGGCCCTTCACCCGCGCCGTTTCGTGCGGGGCAACGCCGTCCCAGTAGCTGGCCTCCTTGCGGTAGAGGCGCATCTGGTAGTCGGGGTACCATCCGGAGTGGGCGATCCAGCGTCCCTGGTAGAGGGTGCGCCGGGCAATCCGGAATCCGTCGGGGAGCGTCGCCGGGGGCGCCGTGCGGAGCCGGTCGATGGCCGCCCGCAGCTCCGGCGTAACGCGCTCATCGGCGTCGATCCAGAAGATCCAGTCGCCAGTGGTCAGCGCATCGGCGTACTGGTGCTTGTCCTTGTAGCCCTGGAAGGGGCGGTTGAAGACCTGCGAGGTGTACCGGCGGGCAATCTCGACCGTGCGGTCGGTCGAGTCGGAGTCGACAATGACGATCTCATCGGCCCAGTCGAGCGTTTCGCAGAGGGCGGCGATGTTCTCCTCTTCGTTGCGGACGATGATCGAAGCCGAGATCTTCATGCAAGGAGACTCCGCAGGGCCAGGCCGGTGTGCGATCGGCGCTGGCGGGCAATCGCCTCCGGCGGGCCTTCGGCGACCAGCCGTCCGCCGCCCTCGCCGCCCTCCGGACCCAGATCGACCACCCAGTCGGCCGATTTGATGATGTCGAGGTTGTGTTCGATGATGATCACCGTGTTGCCCAGCGAGACCAGCCGCTGGAGCACCTCGAGCAGCCGCCGTACGTCCTCGAAGTGGAGGCCGGTCGTCGGTTCATCGAGAATATAGACAGTGCGGCCGGTCGCCCGGCGCGAGAGTTCGCGGGCCAGTTTGATCCGCTGCGCCTCGCCGCCAGAGAGGGTCGTCGCCGCCTGGCCGAGCCGAATGTAGCCCAGACCCACCTCGCAGAGCGTCTGGAGTTTCTGGCGGATCTGCGGATGGGCATCGAGCAGCTCGCGGGCCTCCTCGACCGGCGTGTCGAGCAGCTGGGCAATGTTTCGTCCCTGGTAGCGGACATCGAGGGTCTGCCGGTTGTAGCGGCGGCCCCGACAGATCTCGCAGGTGACGTAGACGTCAGGCAGAAAGTTCATCTCGATCCGCTTCAGCCCATCGCCCTGGCAGGACTCGCAGCGTCCGCCCTTGACGTTGAAAGAGAAGCGGCCCGGCTGATAGCCGCGTTCACGGCTCTCGGGGAGCATCGAGTAGAGTTCGCGGATCGGGGTGAAGAGGCCGGTGTAGGTGGCCGGGTTGGAGCGCGGCGTGCGCCCGATCGGCGACTGGTCGATCTCGATCACCTTGTCGATCAGCTCGAGCCCCTCGATCGACTCGTGGGGAGCCGGTTCGGCGAGGCTGCGGTAGATGCGCCGCGCGAGCGCCCGGTAGAGGATGTCGCCAACGAGGGTCGACTTGCCGGCGCCCGAGACGCCGGTGACCACGGTCAGCAGGCCGAGCGGGAAGGTGACGTCGATGCCTTTCAGATTATTGGCTGTCGCCTGACGGACGACGAGGGCCTGACCGTTGGCTGGGCGGCGCTGCGCCGGAGGTTCGATCCGCAACTCGCCGGAGAGGTACTGCCCGGTGATCGAGGCCGGAAACCGGGTAATCTCGGCAGGCGTACCGGCCGCGACGATCTCTCCGCCGTGGGTTCCGGCCCCTGGCCCGAGGTCGACCACATAGTCCGCCCGGCGAATCGTCTCCTCGTCGTGTTCGACGACGAGGACCGTGTTCCCAAGGTCGCGGAGCCGGGTCAGCGTCGCGAGGAGTCGCTCGTTGTCACGCGGGTGGAGCCCGATCGATGGCTCGTCGAGCACATAGAGCACCCCGCGCAACTGCGAGCCAATCTGCGTGGCGAGCCTGATCCGCTGCCCCTCGCCCCCCGAGAGGGTCGCCGCCGGCCGGTCGAGGGCCAGATAGCCGAGGCCGACCGATTTGAGAAAGCTGAGCCGGTCCCGAATCTCCTTCAAAACCCCGCCAGCAATCTGTTCCTCGCGGCCATTGAGCCGCAGCGACTGAAAG
>JBEAVZ010000408.1:0-3821 GCA_041160645.1 Acidobacteriota bacterium | reverse complement strand
GCCCTCGGGGGAGTGAATCTTTCGATTGGGGCGGGCGAGAGAGTGGCGGTCATGGGGCCATCCGGATCGGGCAAGTCGACCTTTCTCAACCTCGTCTGTGGGCTTGACCAGCCCACCAGTGGATCGATCCTGATTGATGGCGTCGATATTGGGGTTCTCGATGATGATGCCCGGACGCGCCTGAGGCGGGAGCGGATTGGCATGATCTTTCAGACCTTCAACCTCCTGCCGACCCTGACGGCGGTCGAGAATGTCGCCCTGCCATTGCGACTCAATGGTCTCGCCCGTCGACAGGCAGAGCCGCGAGCCGAGGCCATGCTCAAAAGGGTTGGTCTCGGGGGGCGACTGGGGCATCGCCCCGACCAGCTCTCAGGTGGTGAGAGGCAGCGCATGGCGATCGCCCGCGCCCTCATCTTCGAACCGCCACTTCTCCTCGCTGACGAGCCAACCGGAAATCTCGACTCCCACACCGGCGATGAGATTCTCGTGCTGCTCGACCAGCTCCACGGCGAGTTGAATATGACTATCCTGCTGGTTACCCACAATGAGGAGGCGGTCAGATTCTGCGATCGACTGATTCGGCTCCGCGATGGAAAGATTCTCAGCGACGAGAGACTGGAAAGGGGCGGAAGATGATCGGAGCCTTAGGTCAGGTCACCTCCCGCGAGTGGCGATCGCACCGGCTGCGCACCATGCTGACGATCATCGGCATCTCGCTGGGAGTGGCGGTCCTCTTTGCCGTGCGCACCGCCAATCTCACCCTGCTCAGTTCGCTGAGCCTGACGGTCGAGAAACTGGCGGGCAAGGCAACCCTGCAGGTCGTTGGAGACGAGGGAGGATTTCCGGAAAGCGTCTGGGAGACGGTCAAAGATACCCCCGGGGTCCACGTGGCCCAGCCCGTGATCGAGGTGCTGGCCAATACGGCCTTTGCCGATGAGGGGAGCCTGCTCATCGTCGGGGTCGACATGCTCGGCGACCGTGAGCTGCGTGAGTACCAGTTCGATGAAGAGGGAAGCGAGATCGCTGATCCGCTCGTCGCCCTCGCCCAACCGGATTCGATCCTCATCTCGCGGACCTTTGCCGATAAGTACAAACTCGAGGATGGCGATAAGCTCCCTTTATACTTCGCAGGGGCGCAAGGATTTTGTCGTCCGGGGGATCTTCAAGCCGGAGGGGATCGGCAAGGTCTTCGATGGACAGATTGCCGTGATGGATGTCTTCAATGCCCAGTATGTCTTCAACCGCGGACGCAACATCGACCGGATCGACCTTATGAATGAGCCGGACGTCGAGGTTGAAGAGCTGGCGGCGCGTATTCGCGCGCGCATTCCGGCCGGCATCGAGGTTACTCCGCCGACAGCCCGTGGACAGGGGATCGAGAAGGCGGTCTCGGCGATGCGGATCGGCATGCTTATTGCCAGTTTTATTGCTCTCCTCGTCGGTGTCTTTATCATTTTTAACACCTTCACCATTGCCGTCAACCAGCGGTGGAAGGAGATCGGCATCCTCCGGGCCATTGGTGTTGAACGACGGAACGTCCAGCTGATGTTTCTCGGGGAAGCTCTGTTCATGGGCATGATCGGCAGTGTGCTCGGGATTGCCCTCGGTTATCTTCTGGCGGTCGGGGCGGAGCGGCTCATGAGCGAGGTCGCGGCGAAGATCTTCAGCTATGTCGCCACGCAGCAGCCACCGGTCTTCCGCTGGGACTACGCCCTGACCTCCTTCGCCATCGGGATGGTGACGTCACTGATCGGCGCCTGGTTGCCCTCGCGCGCCGCGACCAATCTCGATCCGGCACTGGCCCTGCACAATATTGAGACCCGCCAGCGTGAAGTGGTGCTTGGACGGGGCCGACTGCTGCTTGGGCTGGCGCTCATCACGACCGGACTTCTCTGCGTCCTCTTCGCTCCGCTGCGGGTCAGTCTCGACTATCAATTCGCCTACCCGCTGCTGATGCTCTCCGGGCTGATTCTGATTCTTCCCAAACTGGCTGAGCTGGTCGCCCGGCTTCTCCGTCCCATCTTTGATCGGTTCTTTGGCACCGAGGCGGTGCTAGCGGTGGAATCGCTGGTCCAGTCACCGCGGCGGACAACCGCCACGGTCGGCGCCTTGATGATTGGGCTCTCCTTCGTCTTCTCGACGGCGTCCTATGTGCAGAGCTACCAGCTGACAGTTTCACGGTGGATGGAGAGATTCATCAACTCCGATCTGATCATCTCGACCTCCGAGATGGCCCGCTCCCGCACCTACCATTTCAGTGAGGATCTCGGTCGGCGTATCGCCGCGATCCCCGGCATCAAGCGCGTCGAGAATGTCCGCTTTCTCTTCATGCCCTATGCTGACGACTCGATTGCAGTCGTCTCCTTTGAGATGGAGGGCTGGTTTGCCCGCGTTCGTGATCCCATCGATGTTGGTGACGAGGCAGAGGCGCGGCGGCTCCTGATCGAGGGGAAGGGGATTCTGGCCTCGCGCAATCTGACGACCAGGTACCGCCTCTCGATTGGTGATACCATCACCCTCCAGACTCCGACCCGTCCCTTTCAGTTTCCGATCGTCGGCATCATTGACGATTACACATCGGAGAAGGGATCGGTCTTCTTTGACCGTCGCCTCTATATCGACTACTGGAACGATTCAGCGGTCGATTTGATCGATGTCAATCTCGACGAGTCGACACGCGCCGATCCGGCTGGCGTGACCGGGATCCGTGAGCGGATCCAGGAGGTGCTCCGGGGTCAGCACCGGGCATTCATCTATACCAACACCGAGTATCGTCGCTGGGTCCTCGACCTGATCGACGGTTTTTTTGTCATCAACTATATGCAGACCGCCGTGGCTGTCATCATCGCCGCACTGGGTATCGTCAACACCCTGATCATCTCGGTCACCGAACGGCGGCGAGAGATTGGAGTTCTGCGGGCCGTCGGCGGGCTCCGCCGGCAGATTGGCCGGATGGTGCTTCTCGAGGCGACGATCATGGCGGTGGTCGGAGTGATCAGTGGCACCATTGCCGGGGTCATGAACACCCTCTTTCTGGTCCGAACCGCGGCATCGATGATTGGCGGATTCACCGTTCCTTTCCATTTTCCGGTGATGCTGGTTATCGTGGCGCTCCCCTTGACGATTATTGTTTCACTCTTCGCGGCCTGGTGGCCGGCCCGTAAGGCCGTCAACCTCAATGTCGTCGAAGCGATTGGTTACGAATAGGCACTATGATCATCTTCAAGATTCTCCTGCTGATCCCCATTCTCTCAACGCTCGTCGTTGCTCCGGATGCCCATTCGATCATGGAATCGGTCTATCGCCAGGATACCAGCCGGGACACAAGCTGGCGGGCGGTGATGGACGTCTATGACCGGAAGGGAACGATGCGTCGCAAGAAGTTTCATTACCGTAAGCTTGGCGCGCTCGGCAACAGCCGCACCCTCCTCAGATTCTTCGATCCGGCCGAGGTTCGCGGAGTCGGACTGCTCTCAATCAATCAGGCGGCCCCGTCAGGACAGGGGGCGACAACTGATCGCCAGTGGATGTACACGCCCGCCATCCAGCGGGTCCGGCGCATTGCTGCCCAGGAGCGCCGCCAGCGCTTTCTCGGCACCGACTTTACCAATGAGGATATGGCCGAGCGAATCCTCGATGACTTCAGTTACCGCCTGATCGGTGAAGGGGAGCTCGTTGATGGCCGGAGAACCTGGAAGATTGAGGCCCGTCCCGTCTCTCCTGATCGTTCGCAGTATGCCTGGATCTACCTCTGGGTGCCCCAGGATGTGCCCTATGCGACGCTGGTCGAGATGTATGACCGGCAGGGACAGCGCCTGCGC
>JBEAVZ010000392.1:0-6622 GCA_041160645.1 Acidobacteriota bacterium | reverse complement strand
CGAGCGCCGCCTCGTTCCAGCGGATTCGCTCACGTGGATGCTGGCGCAGGTTGAGCACATACTTCCCGGCATCCGGAAATGAGTTGCAGAGTTCACAGGCCGCCCGATCATCCTCAGCGTGGCGCCGCGCCCAGACCTGCGCGTTCTGGATATTCTGCCACTCGAGATCGAGCAGATCGATCCCCTTCTTCAGCCATTCGCCCCCCTGTTCATAGAGGGCGTCGGCTTCGTGGAGCACGCTCTGGTAATGGGAAGAGAAACGGTGCTTGGCGATCCGGCGCTCCTCGCCGATCAGGCGCTGATCGATGAACTGGAGCAGCAGATCGTGAATTCGAAAGCGACCGGAGTTCGGATTGCACTCGAGCAGACTGTAGGCTTCGAGCTTGCGCATCGTCTCGAGAGCGACCTGCGGACTGATGCGCCAAACGGCCACCACCGCCTGCAGATCGAAGGTCGCCTGAAATGGGGCGAGGAAACGCCAGAGCTGCTGAAGTCCGGGAGAGAGCAGTTCATAACAGCTCTGCAGAACCCCCTCGACATACGGCCCACGCAGCTGGCGGGTGGTCAGCCGAACGGCAAAATCGGAGACCGGCAACTGTGGATTGTGGCGCATCGCCCCCGCAACCACCTTGATGGCCAGCGGGAGGTTTCCACAGAGTTCGGCAATTCGCAGGGCCTCGGTATTGTTGATCCGGGGAACGAGCTGCTGCAGAAGATTGGTCGACTCCGGAGCCGTCAGGACCTGCAACTGCTTGGCAAACAAGCCGTTGCCCCCGTTGACATGAATATTCTGACGACTCGTGAGAATGGTCAGCCATCCATCGGGCGGCAAAAGCGGGGTCACCTGCTGCAGACTGGCGGCATTGTCGAGCAGGAGCATGGCGCGCTTGCCGCTCAGAATCGACTGGTAGAGGCGAGTCAGCTCCACCTCGTGTTCCGGCAGGCGCATCTCGGGCATGAAGGAGCGGATCACCTGCCCCTGGGCATCCGCGACCGGGAGCGGCTGGGAAGTGCCGCCCTTGAGATCGATGTAGATCTGCGAATCGGGATAACTGCCAATCATCTGGTGGGCAAAGCGGACCGCGAGGGTCGTCTTGCCGACGCCGCCCGTCCCCTGCAGCCCAATGACTCTGATCCCGCCATTGGCGGCGGCGGCCATCTCTTCCAGCTCGAACTGTCGCCCCGCGAACTCGGGCAGGGCCGGCGGCAACTGCGAGACCCGCTCGACGATCTTTACCTCCTGGCTCGCCGCTGACCACTCAGCACCAGCCTCGGCGAGACCACCATCCTCTCCCTCCCCGCCGACTGCCGGCCTCCGCTCCCCGCCACCCGCAATATCGTAATCACGGATCCGGCTGCCAAGCTGCTGCCCGGTCAGCATCCCAGTGTTACTGAGCAAAAATGGCATTACCACCCAAACCTCCAAGACCTCAACGAGACTGTTTAAAGGACTTACAGATGATGCCCCACCTGTCGATCCATTATTGTGCAATCCATCTTTGGACTTCTTCAAGAGCCCGCGGGATGCATCAGAATTAATTTTTAGGGGCAATAATGGCCGGGGACTGGCGATGCGCACCAGTGGGGGACCGGACTCTGCGGGAACGGGGGTCAGACAACGCCCTCCATCGTCTCTCTGATCAGCAGATCGACGACGGAGCGGAGATCGCCGGTCTCCTGGTAGACGCGGAGCTGTCGATCGGCGCTCGTCCCCTCGTCAAGAATGCGGTAGATGTACTCGATCTCCGCCCGGCTGTCGAGCTCATCGACCACATCATCGACAAACTCGAGCAGCTCCCGGATCAGATCGCGAGTCGGCACCTCCTCCTTCTTGCCGAAGTCGATCAGTTTGCCGTCGAGACCATAACGTGCCGCCCGCCATTTGTTCTCTTCAATGAGGGCGCGGCGGTAGAGACGGAATCCAAGGTTCTGGCGATAGAGCTTGTAGAGCTTGGCCGTAATGGCCTGGATCAGGGCGGCGATCGCCAGCGTCTCATCGACCCGCGAGGGAATGTCGCAAACCCGAAACTCGAGGGTCGGAAAGAACGGGTGCGGCCGCACATCCCACCAGATCTTCTTGCCGTTGTCGATGCAACCAGTCTTGACGAGGAGGCTGACAAAGCTGTCGAATTCAGTGGCTGAATTGAAATACTCGGGGATGCCCGTGCGGGGGAACTGCTTGAAGACCTCGTAGCGGTAACTCTTCATCCCGGTATTGCGGCGAATCCAGAACGGGGAGCTGGTGGAGAGGGCGTAGACGTGGGGCAGCATGTAGCGGGCGGCGTTCATGACCGCGATCGCCGCCTCGCGGTCGGCAAAACCGATGTGGACGTGCATGCCAAAGATCAACAACGCCCGCGCGGTCTGCTGCATCTCCTCGATCAGCTGGTGATAACGTTCGTGTTCGGTAATCTGCTGGTCGGCCCAGTGGGAGATCGGATGGGTCGAGGCGGCAACGATCGCCAGCCCCTTCCGCTTCGCCAGCTCGCCAATCCCGCGGCGCAGCTTGACGACATCGGCCCGCGCCTCTTTGATGTTGCGGCAAATGCCTGTTCCAACCTCGATCATCGATTGGTGCATCTCCGGCTTGACCTGCTCACCAAGCAGCATCCGTCCCTCTTCAAGGATCTCGTCAACACGCGACCTGAGCTCGCGCGAGTTCGGATCGATGATCTGAAACTCTTCTTCGATGCCGATGGTGAAATCGTTGTCGAATGGCATATCCACTCCTTGCGATCCTGGCCCGTTGCCGCCCGGACGTGCGCTTCAATACCGTTATTGCTTGACCGATGATGCTTGATTAAAATTGCTTCCGGATCGCGCGAGGCTTATCGGGCGCGTGAAGCCTTGGTGATAGTAAGTCTTTTGCCAGGTTGTGGCAAGCTCCGCCGGGGCCAGCTCCGCCAGAGAAGAAGCTGGCCAAATGGGGCGGTTTGGTTCTCCCCAACACGGCGGGGAGGCTCAACTGCCCTTTCTCGCCCGCTCTTTCCCGGGACGACCGGCGGCGCCGGCAGACCTGGTCTCCTTCGACTCGCGCTTCTTCTTTAAACTATCTTTCTTTGGGCCATCCTTCTTCGGGTCATCCTTTTGGCGGCCTTTGGACGATTTCTCACCCTTCCCTGACTTTCGGGACGACTTGCCCGACGACTTGCCAGACGTCTGGCGATCTTTCACCTTCTTTGACAACTTTGGTTTGACCGGTTCGGTGATCTGGTCGATCACTTCGTCCCGGGCATCCGAAGCCGGACGGGCCGCCTCCGCCGTGCCGCTGCTGAGCCGGCGGGAGTCCTCCCCGAGCGGATCCGGTTGGGCCGGACGGACCTCCTGGTTGAGCCATTTCGACCAGCGGTGATACCTCGCCGTCACCTCGCCGTTCAGGGCATAGTCGATCAACAGGTCGGTCACCCGGTCGGTGATCCACTCGAAATAGGGCGCGGTGACCGAGAAGATGTCGGCGTCCGGGGCGGGATTGGTGAAGTCGATCGCGTAGGGGATGCCATCGCGCATCGCGAATTCGACCGTGTTGAGGTCATAACCGAGCGCTTCGTTGATGAGGATCGTGTCCCGGATGATCCGGTCTTCGAGTTCCGGCGTGAGGGTCGAAGCCTCGCGCGGGAGGTAGCGGCGGTGGTGCGGGTCATAGGGCATGACCAGGACGTGCTTGCGGCCAACCGAGTAGCACCGCACATACTCCTCAAAGTCGATGAACTCCTGGAGAACCATGGCCAGGGTGTGGGTTCCGTCATAGGCGGCCCAGAGCTCTTCTTTGGAGTGGACCTTATAGACATCCCGCCAGCCGCCGCCATCGTGTGGCTTGAGAATCGCCGGCAGACCGATGTGTTCGATGATCTCATCCCACTTGAGCGGATATTCAAGGTTGCGGAGGGAGGCATCGGTGACGCCCGCCTTGTAAGATTTCTGGGGAAGGAGGACCGTCTTCGGGACGGCGAGGCCAAGTTTCGCGGCGAGCGAATAGCCGAAGAACTTCTCGTCGGCCGACCACCAGAAGGGGTTGTTGACGATGATCGTCCCGTTGAGCGCGGCGTGCTTCAGATATGACCGGTAGAAGGGGATCTCGTGAGAGATCCGGTCGAAGATGAGGCGGTATTGGTTGCCGTCGTTGACGCGCACGCCGCCAACCTTCAGGTACTCCGCCGTCACCCCGGCCTGGCGGGCATTGATCTTTTCGATGAGCTTCGCGGGAAAGGTGTTCTCCATCCCGACCAGTATGCCAATCTTCATCTCCATCTCCTGTTATACTCTCCGAAGGCGGTGTCGGGTGGACACCGCCTTCGACTTCAACCTTGGGCTCAGATCTTGAAGATGCCATCGCGGGAAAGATCGTTGTTCGGTCACCCCAGGCTTTGAAGAGTCGGTTTCAGCCAGCCAGGTCGGGCGGGTCGAGGCAGGAGGTGCCGGACGTGGACGAGCTGGCAACAAATGTAGTAAGGTATCTTATCTTGTACAAATATTCTGCAAGTGTATGTTTTGCCTCCGGAGGGTGTCAACCAAAATGAAAGTAAACCACGCGTCCTCAAGCTTTGTGATCCGGGTTCTGAGTCCGGGATTGCTGCTGCTCCTCCTGATCGCGCCAACGGTCAGTGCGCGTCGTGGCGGCAAGCAAGATAAACCGCTGACGGCCGAGCAAGTGGTCGAGCGGGCGCTGAGCGCCTACGGTGGCCGACCGGCAATCTATGTCATTCAGAAGAATGGCATCCTCCGCGCCAACATTAAACTGATCACCGCGAATGGGGTCCTCGATGGGCGCATGGTCAGCAAGTTCATTCGCAAACCAAAACTTGGCGAAGACCTCATGACGATCGAACTCGATCTTCCGGAGATGAAGTATTCGATCACGACCGATGGCAAGGAGGTCTGGAGCACTGAGAACGGCCAGCCGCACAAACCGTCGGAGCAGGAGATCCGGGGCTTTCGGGGCTCCCACGAACACCACTACGAGGCGCTTCTCCGTTACAAGGAGAACGAATCGAAGCTTGAATACACCGGCTCCAACAAGATCGGCACGCTCGACCTCGACCAGATCAGACTGACCTCGAAGGATGGAGTGGTCACCCACTACGAGATCAGCCGCCGGACCGGGCGGATCATCTACGTCAACTACGAAGAGAAACAGGAGAAGGGCGATTCGACCGTCAAATATCGCCTCTACTTCAAGGACTTCCGGGTCATTCAGAACACGATGATCCCCTATGAGATCCAGGTCTTTCAGAATGGGAAGTTGATCGAAGAGCGCAAGATTGTCGAGGCGGCCTTCAATGTCCAGATGGAAGAGAAGATCTTCAAATCGGGCGCCCCGGCGAAGGCCGAAGAACCCAAAAAACCACAATAACCAGACTCCTTTTCAGACAGGTGCAATAAATAAATGCCAAGAATGGGGATCCGCGACAAACTGGTGATCATCTTCTTCGTCTTGATCATCATTCCGATGTTTCTGCTCTGGGCGAGGTGGCAGGAGACGGCGATTGGCAGCACCAAGTCGGTGCTGCAGCGCGAAGCCGCTGAGCGGGCCAGCGAGATATCCAACCAGGTAACCAATTCGCTGCAGTCCCACCAGAAGCAGATCGTCGACCTGACAAGTCAGGGGGCCTTGCAGGCCTATGGACGGGAGCTGGGAGTGAGCGGCCAGGCCGTGCCGAATGATCTGCTCCGCATCGATCTCTCGGCGTTTCTGCTGGCCCACCAGAACCTCTACGCCGCCATCGTCGGGGTCAACCGTGACGGGCGGCCGGTCTTCCGGATCGAACCGCGCCAGTTGGGGAATGGGATCATCCGCCCCTTCTATGAAAGCAACGACTTCAGCCGCGACGACGAGATTCCGGACCTCGCCAGTCTGCTGGGAAAGACGGCGGGCGGCGCCGCGATTGGCGAGATTCGGCGTGAGCGAACCGGGACCCATCTGAGCATCATCGCCCCGCTCCGCGGGGAGTCGAACGGACCGGGTGGGGCGCTGGTGGTCAAGGTGCGCGTGGATCGGCTGCTGGCCGAAGCGGCCGGGCCGCGGGCGATGGTCGATTCCAACCGCCCCGATTATGGCCGACCGCAACCGGTGATCATTGGCAGTGATGGCAACATCCTCTACGCTGCTGACGAATCGAAACAGTCGAAACCGCTCACCGATGGATTTGCGCAGTTCCTCCCGGCCATCAACAGATTGCGCGAAAGCGGAGACAAGGACTACGACAGCGAGCCCTGGCTGCTCCACTACCGGTCGCGCAGTGAGACGCCGAGCTTCTCGATCGTGATCGTCCAGGACTATACGAATGCCCTCGGCCAGGTCGAGTTCGACAGCTACGTGCTGCTGCTGCTCACCTTTCTGCTGGTGATCGTCGCCATGCTCTCGATCTACTTCCTGATCAGCGGCACCACCGATTCGATCCGCCGGGTCACCAACGGGGCGCGGGCGATCGCCACCGGCAACCTGGGGTACAACATCCAGATCAAGTCGAAAGATGAGACGCGCGTCCTCGCCGAGGCCTTCAACCGCATGGCCGGACGGCTGCGGGAGATGATCCGCAAGGAGGGCGAGCAGAAACAGTTCGAATCCTTTGCCCGGCTCTCGGCGGTCCTGACCCACGACCTGAAGAACCAGATCCTCTCCCTC
>JBEAVZ010000387.1:0-2967 GCA_041160645.1 Acidobacteriota bacterium | reverse complement strand
GCACCAACCGGTCGATGAGCACGAAGTAGCCATCAAAGCTGCTTCCGGTGAAACTGTCCGGCGTCTGCAACTCGATCGTCTCACCGCTCGGCGCATGGTAGAGCCGCGTAAACCCGCGCTGCATCAGGCTCATCAGGTGGGCCTGGATATTGACCTCCCGCGGCGCGCCTTTCTTTCCCCGCCGGGTGGTCTTGCCCGCGGCCGCGCTGGTCCGACTACCCCGCTTCGCGCCCACGGTCGACTCCTCCACGGCCTCTTCGTCCGGACTGATCTCGGTGCCGGCACTCGCCGGGAAGAGCACATAGAAACGGGTCCCCTCCGCCAGCCCCAGCACCACCTCGGTGATCGATTGGGGGGTCTCTTGGCGCACCTCCACCCCGCATTTGCGGCAGATCGTCCGGCCAACGCGCGCGAAGAGCAGCCGCAGGTAGTCGTAGATCTCGGTCTGGGTCGCCACGGTCGAGCGCGGGTTGCGGGTCGAGTTCTTCTGACTGATCGCAATCGCCGGACAGATCCCGATCACCTCGTCGACCTCCGGTTTGTCCATCCGCTCCAGAAACTGGCGGGCATAGGCCGAGAGCGACTCGACGTAGCGACGCTGTCCCTCCGCGTAGAGCGTATCGAAGGCGAGCGAGGACTTGCCTGACCCGCTCACACCAGTAACTACGGTCAACGAGTTGAATGGTATCTCGAAAGATATATTCTTCAGGTTGTTGACCCGCGCGCCGCGGACGATAATTGCCGACAACTCAGACATGCTCTCTTCCAGTCTCCGGTCAGAATCAGGACGGTATGTGTAAACCGCGATTCTAACCGTCCCGCTCCGGCTTTGACAAACGGTGCCAAAATGACCCGCCACTTTGCCCGCGCCGCCCGATCCGGATATTTTCAAAATCGTCGTGAGATGCGTTAAGATGAGCGTGGTTTGATTCAAGTGATTTGATTCAAGCGATTTGATTCAAGTGAAAGGAGTGGCATCTTCTCCAGTGGAGCCGGTCAAAGAGAAATGGAGCCAGCGATACTGTCTCTACGAGCCGATCAGGCCGCGGATTGCCCGCGCGCGCGTGCTGCTCGTCGACAATCTGGTTGCCGATGAGACCCAGTACTCCGCTGAGGCGAGCCGCCAGTCCGGCTTCAATGCCGGCAAATGGGTTCGGCTGGAGCGATTTGTCGCCTCACTCGCCCTCTCCAACATCGAGAAGAACATCCGCGTTCTGGTCCGCCAGCCGGAGATCCTGACCATCCATCTCTCCGCGCTCGACCAGGCGATCGTTGAATCGTTCGATCCTGACGCGATCGTTCTCAGTGGCACCCTGCGCGACTTTGATCTCTATCACCCGGCGTTGATCGACCGCTTCAATCGCTTCATCACTACGACCAGCACTCCGGTCATGGGCATCTGTGGCGGCCACCAGATGATCGGCCAGGCCTTTGGCGCCTCGATCGTCACTCTCGACGGCCGTCCGCCGCGCGAGAAGCGGGACGGCCGCCTGCTCGAGTACCAGTACCGGTTCGTCAAGATCACCGACCTGCAGGATCCGATCTTTGCCGGGATCGAGAACCGCCCCGACCCGCGCTGGCAGCGTTACTCCAATCGCCGCCACCTCCTGCGGGTCTGGCAGAATCACGGACTGCAGATCGACCGTCTCCCCGCCGGCTTTACCAAGCTTGCCCGCGGCTACCTGACCGAGGTGCAGATGATGGTCAGGCGCTGTGATCAGCAGCTGATCTATGGGACGCAGTTCCATCTCGAGAAGTCATTCCAGGACTGGCAGGCTGACAAGTACTGGGACCACCGCAGCGAGAGCCGCGATGGCCGCCTGCTCTTCGAAAACTTCCTCATCGAAGCGCTCAGCTTTCGCGGCCGGGCCTGGCAGTTGGATGGAGAGACCCCGGTCGATCCGTCACCAATCAGCAATGCGGGCACTGCAGGCACTCCGGTCAATCTTCCCTCGACAGGGTTTTAATCATGACGATCAATCTTCTCTTCTTTGGCGCTTGTCGCGAGGCCGCGACCGGACAGTCGGAGACGGCTCTCGAGCTCGCCTCCCCGGTCGATGTCCGGACGGTCTGGCAGTCGCTGGTCGAGCAGCACCCGGGCCTCGGCCGTTTCGAGACCAGCATCCTCTTCGCGATCAACGAAGAGTACGCGCGGCCTGACCAGTTGCTTGCCGATGGGGACACCCTCGCCATCTTTCCACCCGTCTCGGGTGGTTGAACCAGGAGACCACCCAATGGATCAAATACCTTCCACCGAAATTCCCCACCTGGGGGATGTCTTTGAGGTGACCCGTGAAACGATCGACAAGAGCGGGCTCGAGGCGCGCATCCTCACTGGCGCCGCCGGCGCGATCGTCACCTTTGATGGTGTCGTCCGCAACCAGACCAAGGGGCGTCCGGTGATCAGCCTCCATTACGAAGCCTACCCGGCCATGGCCGTCAAGGAGATGCGCCGCATTGGGCGTGAGATTCGGGAGAAGTGGCCGCAGATTGCCGGGATCGGCATGATCCACCGGTTTGGCGCGATGGAGATCTCCGAGTCCTCGATCGTCATCGTCATCACCTCGCCGCACCGCAAGGCGGCCTTCGAAGCTTGCCAGTACGCGATCGATACTCTCAAGAAGACCGTCCCGATCTGGAAGAAGGAGATCTTTGCCGATGGTGAGGAGTGGGTGGAGGGGAGCTTATAGCGAGGCCGGCCTTCGAGTCGGCCGGCCCCGGAACAAGCTGATTTACCGCCTGCTCAGCTCCAGAGCTCCTGCGCGAGCAGATTGAGAAAGGTGCCGACATCGGTGACGATCCCGACCGTCTGCTGGGATCCGCGATCGGAGAGTTTGGTGACGACGGCCGGGTTGATGTCGACGCAGACCATCTTCACCCACGAAGGGGTCATGTTGCCGACCCCGATCGAGTGGAGCATCGATGAGAGGCAGATGACCATCTGCGCGCCGACGATCTGTTTGGCAT
>JBEAVZ010000376.1:0-8640 GCA_041160645.1 Acidobacteriota bacterium | reverse complement strand
CCCTCGACCTGTTCCGGTACTTCATCCTCGCGGCGCCGGCGATAACGGACCATAAAGAAGATCGCCAGAGCCCCGACCAGCACGGTAAAGAAGACGGTCAGCCCGACCAGGAAGAGAAAGTAAAGATCGACCTCCTGCGCAAAGGTCGACGCCTGCTCAGGTGCAAAAGGGATCAGATAAAGAGGAAGAATGCTCATATGTGAATATCCAATTTTCGGTTTGGCGCCCCCGGAATCCGAATTGTTACCGGATGAACGACCATCCTTCTTTTTTGACTGATATCGCAAAAAGAGGATCAGTCCGACGATGGAGACCAGTGTAATGACAGCGAAGATCCGGAGCAACCTCATCAGAACCAGGCTGTAGGTGCCCCTGGTTGGATCGTACTGATAGCAGTAGAGAATGATCTGATCAGCAAGCGAGCCGATCTTCCCTGCTGAAGCATCGAGCAGACCAAACCGAAGGTCGCGCGGTGCGTATTCGATCCCGTAAAAATATCGGGAGACCTTTCCCTCAGGCGTCAGCACCATAATGCCACTCGCGTGGGCATACTGACTGGTCACCGGATCCCACACGTAACGGAAACCGACCGCGCGGGTCAGCGCGACGATCTGTGACTCTTCACCTGTCAGAAAGTGCCACCCGGCGGCCGCTTCGGGGCGGCCGAGTCGCTCAATATACTCTCGCTTCTTGGCAGCCGCGAGAGGCGTCTTCTCTTTCGGGTCAAAACTGACCGTGATCGAGGTAAAGTCCTTCCCGGGCGCCATCGGGAGTGTCTTCAATGTGCCCAGCAGCCCGGTCAGCACCTGGGTGCAGAGCTGTGGACAATCGTAATAGACCAGTGAGAGAACGATCGGTTTGTCGCCGAAGTAGTCAGAGAGCCTGACTGTTCGCCCCTCCTCATCCTGAAAGGTGAGGTCGGGCGGAACCTGATTGTTGAGGAGCTGATCGATGCCAACATCCTTGAGGACGGGTGGACGCATTCCGGCCGGCTGCCCGGAGACAACCAGGGCCACCAGACTGGTCAGCAGCAGGGGGCAGATTGCCATCCCGACCGCCCTCACCAAACCGCCAGCCATCTCGCACGTTCTCTTGGAGTACTGCTTGAACATAACCACCTCTCAAGCTGACAGTGTTGCGGGATCCCAGACACATCGACCTGTAGAGTCCGCCTGCAGGGTCAGGTTGAAATGTCTCGGCCCCACCAGCTCTGCCAGCCAACTTTCGCGATCCGTTACCAATTGGCCACGTGGCGCAAAAGATCGACCTGATGCGACGACGCAGCCGCTGGTCAATGCTGCGGCGCGGACGCCGGAGCAGGTGCCACCGGAGCGGGTGCCGCCGGAGTGGCCGGCACGGCCGCCACCGGCGCTGCCGGCGAAGCGACCGCACGAAGCAGACGCCCGGCACTCGAGTCGGCCGCGTAGACCTCGCGTCGAGTCGCCTCGGCGCGCTCGATGTCACCGATCGATTTCTCAGAAAGAAGCGGGAGGCCCTGTTCAGCGACCAGCTCCTTGGCCCGCTCGATCGGGATTCGCGCGACCCCGGTGGTCTTGTCGACCCAGCCGTAGGAGGCAACCTGCCGATCGGTCATCTCCTTGTAGACCTTCCAGTCATCCAGGGGGAGAAGTGACGGACCTTCGGGTGCCGGTGCGCCCTGGAGGCGCGGCTCCGGGGGCAGTTTCCGCTGCCCGTCCGGCAGCTCAACCCGCGAGGCGGGCGGAGTAGTGTCCGCTTCCCGCCGCTGGTCGAAAGCCCAGAGTAGCCCCCAGATCAGCACAAAGACAAACGCAGTCGCGACGGCCAGAACGCCGAGAAACGCAAGGATCGGCTTCGCCTTGATCGAACTCGACTCCGGCTCCTGATGATCGTGATGATGATGCTCGTTGTGTTCGCTCATAAAATATATCCTGGATATGGAACCTAGTGGTGCGAACCACCGCTGATCGCCTCTTCAAACTGGGGATCACGGTGAGGAACAAGGTCGCGCTGGCGGAGCTGCCAGAAGAACCAGCCAAGCCAGACGCCACCGAGACCGACCGTCGCCAGGATGTAGATCGGGTAGCTTGACAGCTTCACCGCCTGGTGATGATCATTCTCCATCGAGGGGACGATCACCCAGAAGAGATCGACAAAGCGCATAACGATGATCAGCCAGGCCACCAAGACCAGACGGCGGCTGTTCTTCTTCAGATCTCGCGAGAGCAGCAGGAAGAACGGCAGCAGAAAATGGAGGCCAATCAGAGCCAGCCCAATGTAACGCCACGGTCCATTGAACCGCTCGATGTACCACGGGATCTCCTCGGGCAGATTTCCTGACCAGATGATCAGAAGCTGCGAGAAGGAGAAGTAGGCCCACACACAGACCAGCGCCATGAGCAGCTTGCCAAAATCGTGGAAGTGCTTCGGCTTGAGAATGTGGCTCATCGGCTCACGTTTGCCGAGAACCACGCAGACCGAGATGATCAGCGCCATCGAGGCCACCCCTTGGCCGGCGATCATCAGCAACCCAAAGAGCGACGAAAACCACTCCGGATCGAGCGACATGACCCAGTCGATCGAGGCGAAGGTACAGACCAGACCGTAGATCAGGAAGCCCGGTCCGCTCCAGTTCTGGGCGCTGCCGATGTTTCGGGGATCGCCAGTCTCGTCGAGCTTGTGCGAGAAGCGGCGCAGGACGATGGTCAAAAGGAGCAGGATGGCGAAGTAGATGACTGCCCGCACCGTGAAGAACCCCGGATTGAGCCAGGCCGTCTTCTTGGCGACGAGGGTCCGCAACTCTTCATTGGCGATCTGGTCAATCTCTACCCACTGGTAGATGTCCTTCAGGCCGACGAGGATCGGCACAAAGAGGACCGCCATCAGGAACAGGGTGTGGGCGCCCGATTCGAGAATCCGTCGAATGACGATTCCCCAGGTCGCGCCGCCAAGGTACTGGATCATCAACCAGCCAAGGCAGCCAAGGGCGATGCCCACCCAGAAGATGTAAGCGACCAGATAGGTATGGAAGAACATCTCACGGGCGTGTCCGGAGAGGAAGAGTCCAACGACCCATCCAATCAGCCCGAGCAGACCGACGCCGAAGACCAGGCTCTGGAGCCGCCCCAGGTCAGACGGTGCAGCAAAATTCTTGTTCATTGGTTGCTTTGACCTCCGGCAGTCTGATGCGCTTCCGTTGTCTTGGAGGCATGCTCTGCCTCTTCCAGCTTACGCCGGTCGCTCTCCGAGAGCAGATTTCCATCGGCACGCTGGCTCAATTGGAGAACCCGAATATAGGCAATCACCTTCCACCGATCTTCCGGGGTCAGCTGGTCGGCATAATTGGACATCGCGCCGAAGCCATTGGTGATTACGTCATAATAGTAGCTCGTCGGCGCCTTGCGCAGACGCTCGTCGTGGTATGAAGGAGGACGGCGAATCCCGCGGAGCGCAATCATGCCGTTTCCATCTCCAAGCGCCCCGTGACACGGGAGACAGGAGATGTTGTAACGGTTCTGCCCGCGGTCGAGGATCGCCTTCGTGATTTTGAACGGCAGTCCATCTTCGCCCACCGGGACGGCAGCCATCGGAGCCGGCGTCGGAGCCGCCGTCGCCCCCGGAGCCGGGCTCGCCATTGGCGACGGTGTTGCCGCAGCCTGCGACACCTTGGGCGCCTCCGGGTTGAGGGCGATCGCGCCTCGCGCCACAGTGCCCTCCGGAAGCTCACGGTGTGAGCCGACCTCGTAGGGTTCGTAACGTGGGTTGTCGTGCATATCCTGCCGACATCCAACCCCGGAGATCGCGCCGCCGATGACCATCATGGTCAGCATCAACTCTCTTCCTCTATGCTTCAACATCGGTCACCTCTTTCGCTCCAAGGCCAAGCAGAAAATTGCGCGTGCCGGCCTGATCAAACTTCGGATCGTTCGATTTGATGCAGATGAAGAAAGCATCCCGCGACGCTCGCTTGAAACTCGGCACATTGAAAACCGGGTGGTACGGCTGCGGCAGATTGTTCATGATGATCATTCCGAGCGCCGCCCCAAAAGCGGCGAGGAGAATCCCCGTCTCGAAGATGATCGGCACGAATGACGGCAAGCTGAACAGCGGTCGACCACCGACGTTGATCGGATAGTCAATGACCGAGGTGAAATACTGCAGAGCGAAGCCGGCCGCCGCTCCCGTCAATCCGCCGAGGAGCACTGTCTTGGAGACGTGGTCCTTGTGGAAACCGATCGCCTCAGACAACTCTTCGATCGGGAACGGACTATAGGCGTTGACCTTCCGGTACCCGGCCTCGTGAGTCGCCCGTGCCGCACGAACCACCTCGGTGGGCGTCTCGAACCGGGCCATTACTCCGTAGATTGTTTGTTCTTCCTGTCTATTCATATCTCACTTTTGCCAAGGTTTGATCTTAGTCGCCAAACTGTGGAACTGCTCCGCCGAGCGTCCCCTTCTCTTTCTCTGCCGCCTTCTCATCTTCTTCAACCTTTGCCTGCGGCAGCATCACCTTCATCTCAAACATCGGGATGATCGGCACGAAGCGCAGGAAGAGGAACATCAGCGTCAGGAAGAGTCCGATCGTTCCAAAGAACATGCTGAAGTCGAAGACGGTCGGTGAGTACATCCGCCACGAAGAGGGCAGGAAGTCGCGATGGAGGCTCATGACGATGATCACGAACCGCTCCAGCCACATACCGACATTGATGAACATCGAGACAATAAAGATAACCAGGAGATTTTCGCGAAACTTCTTCACCCAGAGCAGCTGCGGCACCAGAATGTTGCAGAGGATGAGCAACCAGTACATGTAACCATACGGTCCGAACATGCGGTTCTTCATCATGAACTGCTCATAGGTATTGCCGCTGTACCAGGCAAAGAAGAGCTCCATCAAATAACCGTAGCCAACGATCAGGCCGGTGGCGAGCATCACCTTGCACATGTTGCGAATGTGGCGCAGGGTAATGAAATCTTCGAGGTTGTAAAACTTCCGGACTGGAATCCCAATCGTCAACACCATCGCGAATCCGGCGTAGACGGCTCCGGCGACGAAGTAAGGCGGGAAGATCGTGGCGTGCCACCCGGGGATGATGCCAACCGAGAAGTCGAACGAAACGATCGAGTGGACCGAGAGCACCAGCGGGGTCGAAAGACCCGCCAGGAGCAGGTAGGCCGACTCATAACGGTGCCAGTGGCGCGCATCGCCGCGCCAGCCCATCGACAGGATGCCGAAGATGCGGCGCTGCCACGGCTGCTTCGCCGTGTCACGCATGGTGCCGAAGTCAGGGATCAGTCCGATGAACCAGAAGATCGCCGAGACAGTCGCGTAGGTGGAGACGGCGAAGACGTCCCACATCAGCGGACTGCGGAAGTTTGGCCACATGCCCATCGTGTTAGGATAGGGGAAGAGCCAGTAGTCGACCCACGGACGACCGGTGTGGAGCGCCGGGTAGAGACCTGCGCAGGCGACCGCGAAGAGGGTCATCGCCTCGGCAAAGCGGTTGATCGAATTACGCCAGCTCTGACGAAGCAGGAGCAGGATCGCCGAGATCAGTGTTCCGGCGTGACCGATACCGATCCACCAGACAAAGTTGATGATATCGAAGGCCCAGCCGACCGGAACGTTGTTTCCCCAGATGCCGACCCCTTTCAGTACGAGGTAGGCAATCGAGTTGAAGAGGACCAACGCGAGCAAGAAGGCGATGCCCAGGCCGAAGACCCAGCCCTTCTGAAATCGGCGCATGAACACCACATCGGCAATCTTGGATGTCAGCGACTCGAAGGTGTATCCCGGCCCAATGACGGGCGGACGCGGATCAACATATCCCTTGTTTTCGATGTTATCAGCCATGATTTGCGTCTCCTGCGTGCTGGCCTCCGTGCGAATTGCCGTGGCCCTTCCCGCCGCCAAGTTCCGAATTGGTATTCCGGATCGCGCCAAGGTAGCTGGCACGCGGCCGGGTGTTAAGATCCGCCAGAACATCATAGTTCCGCGGCTCATTCTTCAATTTCGCCACGCGGCTCTCGGGATCATTAAGGTTGCCGAAGATGATCGCCTCGGTCGGGCAGGCCGTCTGACAGGCCGTCTGGATCTCTCCGTCACGGACCGGGCGGTTCTGCTTCTCAGCCTCGATCTTCGCCGCCTGAATGCGCTGGGTGCAGAAGGTGCACTTCTCCATCACACCGCGCGAGCGAATCGTCACTTCCGGATTGCGCACATTCTTCAGGCTGGGGGTCTCCCAGTCTCCGTAGAGGAGATAGTTGAAGCGACGCACCTTGTAGGGGCAGTTGTTTGAACAGTAACGGGTGCCCACGCAGCGGTTGTAGACCTGGACGTTGAGCCCTTCGGCGTCGTGGACGGTCGCATTGACCGGACAGACCACCTCGCAGGGAGCATTCTCGCACTGCTGACACATCATCGGCTGGAAGTAGACCTCAGGATTGGCCACTCCGCCTTTGAAGTAGGTGTCGATACGCAACCAGTGCATGATCCGTCCCTTGGCGACGAGATCCTTTCCGACCACCGCGATGTTGTTCTCCGACTGGCAGGCGACCACGCAGGCGTTGCAACCGACGCAGGAGTTGAGGTCGATCGCCATTCCCCACGCGTAGCCGTCGTATTTCCAGTGCGGGAAGACGGTCAGCTCCTTGCCGGGCTTGTGGGCGCCGTGGTGGAGGATGTGCGAGTCGTGGCTGTACTCGTCGAGGCTGGCGGTCCGCAGGATGTGGCGGGCCGTCAAGTCCTCACCCGCGATCATGAAGTCGGTCTTGATCCCGCTCGTGTCGATCGCGAAATGCTCCTGGGTCGAGGCCAGCTCATAGGTGCCGGCGCCAATCTCGAACTTGACCCCGCTATGGGCAATGAATGGCGCCTCGGCGGTCCGCAGGGTGTAGGTGTTGAAGCCCAGCTTGGAGCCGACACCGCCTGCGCGCTCTCGGCCGTAACCGAGATAGACCGTCACCGAATCATCCGGATGGCCAGGCTGGATCCAGGCCGGCATGGTCAGTTCCCGACCCTGGTGAACGAGCTTGATCATCTTCGCCTGAGCGTGACTCGGCTCCTCCTTCGGCGCGAGGCCGATCGAGGCCGCCGTCTTCGAACTGATGATGGCGTAGTTGTCCCAGGTCACCTTGCTGATTGGCTTCGGCAGCTCCTGCAACCACGAGTTGTTGGCAAAACGTCCGTCGTAGATCGTCGGATCGAGTCGGAAGACGATCTCTTGTGAGGCGTTCGGAACCGCCGGCAGAGAGGCTGCGAAATCGGCCCTGAGGGTCACCGGCTTGGCAGCCGAGGCGGTATTCGGGATGAAACCGTCGTGCAACGCCTCCTTCCAGGCCGTCTCGAAGTTGTCGCCGAGGCGGGTCTTCCAGTTGGTACGGACAATCTCATAGGCCGGAATGCCCGGCTCATTGCCCATCACCGCCAGAATATCGTGAACATTCCGGCCGCCATAGAGCGGCTGGATGAGCGGCTGAATGATGCTCGCCGTGCCGTCATAAGCGAGCGCGTCACTCCAGCTCTCGAGGTAGTGGGCTTCAGCCACGTGCCACTGGCAGTGCTCTGCCGTCTCGTCGACATAGAGTCCGAGATGAACCCTGACCCCAACCTTCTTCATTGCCTCGAGGAAGGTCAGATCCTTGCCGGTCCGCTCATCCTTGACGGTTGGCGCGTTGTAGACCGGGTTGCCGCCGAGAATGACCAGCAGGTCGACCCGCTCGGCGTTCATATCGCGCATCAGCTCGGTGATCGATCCGAGCTGATCGACCGGGTTGGCCTCGATCGGCGCGGTGTAGACGACCGTGTTGCCGATCGCTCCGAGGGTCGCGTTGATGGCGTTGGCGACTGCGTGGACTGCCGGGGGCTGATGCTCGCCAGCAATGACAAGGGACTTTCCGGCGTTGGCCTTGAGGTCCTTGGCCACCGCCTCGGCCATCTTCCGGGCCTCGGCGCTCAGCGCGCCGGGCGCTCCGGCGTTGACTCCGAGCGCGGTTGCCACGGCGCGCGCGAAAGAATCGACCTCGACCGCCTTGAGCGGGAGGCGATGATCCGCCTTGGCCCCGGTCGTCGTCAGCGTGCTCTCCACCATGTAGAGGCGGTTCATCTCCTTCGCCCCATCGGTCAGCCGGCGCTTCCGCATGAATTCCCGCGCGTGCCGGGTTGCTCCCGGACCATTGGTCAGGAAGTCGGCATCGAGCGAGAGAACGACTGCCGCATTTTCGAAATGGTAGACGGCGTGCGCTGGCTCGCCAAACGCGAGAACCGACCCGCTCCGCGCGCCATCCCGACCGGCGGGCTCATAAGTGTGCCACTTGGCCTGCGGGAACTGCGCCATGACCTTCTTCATCTGCTCGGTGAAGGTCGGCGAGGTGACGGTCTCCGTAAGGATCCGAAGCCCATTTCCCTGCTTGGTTCTTTGCCCATCGAGCGCCGACCGGAAGCCGTTCAGAAAGTCGCCCCAGGTCCGCACATCGCCAAGGTATGTGATCGACTGTGATCGATCCGGATCGTAGAGCGAGAGAACCGAGGCCTGGGCGAAGACGTCCGTGCCGCCGCGCGTCGGGTGATCCGGATTGCCCTCGATCTTCGTCGGTCGCCCCTCATTGCTCTCGACCAGCAAACCCTGGGCAACGCCACCGAGCGTCATCGAGGTGGCATAG
>JBEAVZ010000373.1:0-11266 GCA_041160645.1 Acidobacteriota bacterium | reverse complement strand
TTCCTGACCCTCACCTGATCCGGCAACACCCGGAATCCGACAAAATCGATTCCTTTGGTCGTCGCACTTAACTGGGTCTTCACCGGATGAACCCGCAGTCGCAACTTTTCGAGATAAACCTCGATTCGCAATCGCGCCTCACTCAACCGCTCCCGATCCGAACCAAAGAGCGCAAAATCGTCGACATATCGTACATATCCCTTGATCCCCAACTCCTCCCTGACGAAGTGATCCAGTCCGTTCAGATAGACATTTGCCAGAAACTGACTGGTCAGATTTCCAATCGGCAGTCCACGCCGCCGCTCATCCGGCGTGAAAAGATCGTCACCCGGGAAGAAGTCGTTCACCGGCTCCTGCTCATTGCTCGCATCGATGATCCGATCAATCAACCAGAGAGTCCGACCACATTTCAGCTTTCTCCGCACGAGAGACTTCAGAATCTGATGATCGATGCTTGGAAAATATTTGCGGATATCGGCCTGCAGAACATAAGGATGGCGACGGGCGAGATGAATGAACCGCTCAAGCGCCCGGTGGGTTCCAAACCCCTTCCGGTTGGCGTATGAGTCTCCGGTGAAGGTCCGCTCAAAAATTGGAACGATCACGTTGCACAAGGCATGGTGCACGACCCGGTCGCGGTAGGACGCGGCAGAGATGGTGCGTCTCTTTGGTTCGACGATCTGAAAGGTCCGGTATGTACCAGGCACGTAGGTTTGATCGGTTAGCTCCTGCCGTATGCTGAGCAGGTTCATTTCAAGATCATGGTTGAAGACCAGCACATTGTCCCGGTATCGCTTTCCACGCTGCGCCTTCCCGGCCGCATCGAGGAGATTCTCAAAGCTAATGACCCGTTCCCAGAGCTCTCCGTGCCGCTTCATCGGGATCCGAGCGAGCGTTGCTGCCCAATCCAGCCCCCAAGATTTCGACCGATCTCGTCGATCTTCTCCGCCACAAACTGGTAGCGACGGAGATCAAGCAGGTCGAAATCACGCAGTAACCTTGTCTGATAGCGGAGCTGATCGAGCTGACCGTTGATCGATTCCAGGCGCGGCAGCTTCTCTTTCTCATACCGCGCGAGGATTAGCTCGCGGAGAAGATCGTAGAGTCCGGCGATGATCCGATCTCCAAGCATAAAGCGATGGTCCCGCGGCAGCCGATTGAGATGCGGAATGTACCAGACGATCAGGTCGTACGTCTTCTGGATGATAGGAAGATCCTTTGATGACTTTGAGACTCTCTTCATCGGACCACCTTTGTGAAAGGGCCTGGTACGACGTTCGGGAGACTCTCTCCCTACCAGCCGAGACCAGGCCCGGTTGATTTTTGGATGCAATCGCTCGCACCGCTGGAATACGCACTGGACTCCCTGGATGTGCTCCCGGCAGGATCCCTCCCACCAGATCTGACAATCGTGAGTCAGCTCACCCACCACGACCCGAAAGCCGTTATTGTTGTTGCGGGTGTCCGGCGTGTTGTTGTTGCGGTTGGCGGAGCGACAGTTATTACCATTGTTGTTCCACGAGCCGCCGCGCAGCCGGAGTGGCGCACCCCAATTTCGCCGCCTGCGGGAGAACGACGAAATATCGATCAAATGTGCAAAAATTTTTAGGCGCTCCGCTTCGCTTCGCGCCAGAGGGTAGAGACAATAGCGCCAAGGGCGAAAGGGCTCGAGTGCCAAGGGTCAGGGAGCCCGCTCACCCACCACGACCCGAAAGCCGAGATAGTTGACGCGGGTGCCCGGCGTGAGGTCGTAGCGGAGGGCGGAGCGACAGCTATCACCATAGTTGAGCCACGAGCCGCCGCGCAGCACGCGTAGGCTGGAGTCGCCTCCACTCACCCAGGCCGAGCCGTTGTCTGGAGCATCCTCATAGTTCTTGTGCCAGACATCCTCGACCCACTCCCAGACATTACCATGCATATCTGCCAGTCCAAAATTATTTGCATAGGGGAGTGAACCTACCTCGGTCGTTTGCTTACGGTAGATTCCTATGTTTGCCTTCGCATAGGGATAGTTGCCATTATAATTAACAATATCCGGATTGATCGATTGACCAAAGGCAAAGGGAGTGGTCGTCCCGGCCCGACAGGCATACTCCCACTCTGACTCGCTTGGCAAACGATAATGACGTCCAGTCTGAACTCGCAACCGCTCACAAAACTCTACCGCTTCATACCAGGAAACAGTCTCCACTGGCTTCAGATCACCTTTAAAATTGGAAGGATCCGGGTTGAGATCGATCTGACAACGCGGCCATCCGGCAACAATTCGCCACTGTTCCTGCGTAACCGGATACCTGCCCATATAAAACGAATGAAGTATAACTTCATGTTGGGGCCCTTCATCTTCTGTTCGGCGCGACTCGTCTTCTGGTGATCCCATCACGAAGCTACCGGCGGGAATGAGCACCATTTCCAGATGCAGACCAGGTCCCAGCCTCTCCAGATAGTGGACACAGTTCCCCTGAGCGGTACTTTGCACCACCCCGTGGTCATCGAGGGTCACGACCTGAAAGTTTATTCTGTCCTGATCGCGTTCCAGCTCCTTTTCGTAGTCGAGAAAGGCCAGGACTGCTGGTACACCAACATTCCCTAACCGATTCTGCAATGCCAGATAAGACGATACCGGCATTCTCCGTTGATGCAACTCCTCGGCGAGACGCAGGAGCAATCCCGGCTGGTCATGGTATCGCTCCTCCAGCGACTCCCAGTGACGATGAGTCTCTCCTGACTGGTCGACCTGGTGTACTTCACGGATCGAGACGAGCCTGGCTCTGATCTGGTCATCAGACCACCCACGGGTCCGTGTCATCCCTTTGCCTGGCCGCGTCCACCAGAACGGATCTTCATTCTGGCGACGATCGAGATACTCGAGATAGCAGAGGCCTGCCTGCAGATTATCAGTTCCACATTCACGCAACACCCGGCGAAAGGTGGCCAGTGTACCTCCGCGCGCTACAATATCACTTGCCAGACGAAGCATCAGCTCATTGCTATTCACGGCCTGCGCTGTCAGTTCAGCCCACCAGCGCTGCGCCTCCGCATCTGCTTCATCGATCCTCAGCTTACCGAGCGCGGTATCATCATTCGGTATCCTGCCGATGCTGGCGACCAATATGCTTGACGCCAGCCTGGCGGCCTCGGTGAACGGACTGGCAGTCTCATTATCCGGGAGACAACCATAGAGATCCTCAACATCAAGGCCATGCTGTGCCAGCAATTCTGCCAGAACCAGTCTCTTCTCCTGATCTTGTCCAAGCATTGCTTCGATCAGATTCCACCACTTCCCAGCTGACTCGTCGAGACAATTAGTTCGCCGTTGGAGATCAGCAAGAAAGACCAGCCGATCTTCAGCAGTCAGTCTCTGATCGCCGAAGATTGCCCTATATCGCTTTGCCTCATCGCTCTGGAGATAATCACGGAGTGCCCGGCTAGCTTCACTAGTAGTCCACTGGCTATTTTTCATTATCATTTCTCCACTTATTCCACCACCCGGTCAATTCACTGTCATGATCAAGAACCTCCATGTCCGGTTGTTCAGTTTGAAGATCAACCGGTGCCAGGACTGGGAATTCTTTTTTAAGTCTGGCGATACGTCGAAAAGCCGACTTGTATTCAAATCCAGCTCTCTTTCCACGGGCGATCGTGATCGTTTCAGATAAAACATTTATGGCCGAAGTCCATTCCTGACTATCGATATAACTCCTGGCAAGAGCAAGTTTGACCTCAGCGGCCGGAATCTGAAATTTCCCATGCGGATCGGCACCTTCATAGCGTTTCAGGTAGAGACCGATTTGGCCCCTCTCAAGAGCCGACTCACTATCACAAGCATCGAGTCGAATCTTTTCAACCAAGCCGGCCAGAGCAAACATGGCAATGATGTTGTAGACCCAGCCAGTACCGCGGTCGAGCGCAAAATTGAGGTGTTCGAGAGCCTCGTCTCCATCACCTTTTCTGAGCAGTGCAAGGCCAAGTGTCACTCTCTCCCAGAGCAACTGACCAACAACTGCCCGTTCCTTATCACGTAGCGCAAGCGCCCTTTCAGCAAGCTCGATGGCTTTGTCATAGCGATCGAGATAGAGCCAGCACTCGGCAAGCGTCTGCAGACTCCACCGGTCACTGCGCCTCTTCTCCAATAGTTCAAGCAAATCTTGTACCCAGGACTCTCGGCTGCGTATCGAGAGCATCAGCGCCAGCCAGTATGGTGCATTGTCATCCTTTGGATTGCGGAGGTCACCAAGAATTCTCTTTTCGCTCTCAAAAAGATCACCAGAGTAGAGTGACTGCCAGGCAAATTGACGGTGACACGACTCGACCCGCTCACTGTCGCCACAAAGTTGATACGCGGTTATTGCCCGTTGGAAGATCCGTTCCGAATGGATCCAGTCAGTAGCGTTTGAACGCGCCATCAACTCATTGGCGGTCATCTCGAGTACCCGGGCCTGCTCGCGACGCAGTCGCGGCAGCGGCAGCGCGGTCAACCATGGTCGATCTCCCGGTGTCGGTGGCGACGGATAGACACGTTGCAACAGATTGAGGCGGAGACTCCGACCGTGCGGGACATCTCCAACACCATCGACCACTCGTTCGAGCCCAGCCGCATACTGATCAAAATCGGGCATGGCAATGAAGCGCTGGATCAGATCGGTCATGTCACTCGATTCGATGTGCTCGAGCAACTCTTTGTCCTTCTCGCCACCGGCCCTATACTGCCGCAGGATGTAACTCATGACCTGGCCCCGCACGACTGGATGGACATCGACCAGGGTTGCATCGGCACTGATGCCTATCAGGCGGCGCTTTTTCAGGTATTCGAGGGTCTTGATCAAGGCTGTCAATGAGACAAAGTGGCCCAACCTGGTCTGACCTTCGGCGTCAGACTCAACCAGATTTTTCTCCAGACTCTCGATCTGTGAGGCCTCTGAATGGCGAACGATGTAACACAAGGTCAACCAAGGATCTCTTCTTTCAGCCTTGATCAGATCTCGGGTTGCCAGATCCATCCACCGGTGACGGCGGGTCGTCTTCAAACAATCTTCTGCGAGACATTGCTGCCGGTCTTCCGGCGGAAATCTGTTGAACCACTTCGAAAAACTTTGCCCACTCTCCTCGACTGCCGCGGCAACGGCGAGAACAACCTGCGGATGGTAGTCGACCTTTTTGAAGAATTCGTACAAAAGGTCCCTATCCCTCTTAACTTCCTGACAAGCGAGTAACCAGATCCGCTCAATATCTTCATCAGACATTGGACCAAAGGGGTACTCACGGATCGAGGGTATACCTCGAAAGTTTTCAGGGAAGATTCTTGTTGTAATGACAATGCGGTTCTCAGTCCGGGACAAGTCTGTCAATAAATCCGGAAAGATGTGACCTCTGATATAGCAGTCTTCGTCCAGTATCTCTTTCCGTTCATTTCGGCTGTCCTGCTCTTCACTGTCGACCTGGTAGTGCTCGGGGTTGGCAAAGGCCCCCATTTCACGCTCCAGGCCATCAAAGACAAGCAGCCATCTCTCTTTCCTGAGCCGATCTTTTATACGATCAGCGAGTGTGCTCATCACAGATTTGGCGTCGGAACCGATGACCGTTGGGATACCCAACTGCTGCGCCAATGCCTCAAGACACTTCCCTGAATCGAAGTTACGGGCATAGAAGGTGACCCAAAATCGACGGAACCCATTTTCGGAGAGATAATCGAGGGTCTGCTTACTGTTGAACCAGTTCCAGACGAGAGCGCTCTTTCCGGTTCCACCCAGATCGCTGATACAGAGCATTCTCTCCGCCCCCTCACGAAGCCACGCTCCGAGCTCACTCAACTCCTTCTCCCGCCCCTTGAAACCATCTTCGAGCAGGTAGAGATTGGCTCCGGAGATCTCTTCCGCGTCGGCTATGGCGACACGTCGTCCATACTTATCCAGTGGGTTATTCTGAACCTTCTTGTTCAAATCTTGGATCTTGTCGCGCAAACTTTTGGCAACAGTTGTCCAGGCAGTTTCAGTATCCTTCCATTTGACAACCGGCTTAAACTCCACTTGATTAGAATCCATGTCCGGACCCGGTAGGGATTGGAATTTGGCATAAGGCATATTTTCCCAGTAGCAAGATTTGATGATGATGGGAATGATCTCAACCTCGCCCTCCTCATGACGTTCAAGCGCACGTTTCATCTCCACACCCTGACAATATTCTGAATTGTTAAAGTGGCTCGAGATGAGCAGCAGAAAGATGTCGGCCTGGTCGATCGCCTGATTTATCTCACGGCTCCAATCTTGACCGGACTTGATCATTCTATCGGTCCATTCTTCGATCAACCCTTCTTTCTTGAGTGGAACCAGATGACGACAGAGGTCTGAAAACTGAGTGTTATCTTTGTGGGCGTAGGAGATGAAGACTTTACGACGCATTATTTCACCCATTGAAAGAGGCTCGAATCTCTGATGACGTTCGCAATTAGTGATTTTCATTAATACCGGGGAGTCTTGTCGGCCTGAGATGACGGATCCACGGTGGAGTCAAATTTGACGGGTTGGCGCCAATCTTGTCAACATCACGACAAGTGCCGTGGATAGATAATTTGACCATCGCTGCATCATTGGCTGACAGGCATCCCAGACACTAAGCAATGTGGATTGCGGAGACAAACTTTGCGGGCGGATCCAGCTCATACAAAAAAAGGGGAGGATCGGTCTGTTCCGATCCCCCCTTTGCCTGGTGCGCTGGTTGTCGACTGGCTTAATCGGCCCCGATCGTTCCAAGGGGGCGGAGCGGCTCCGGCATCCCTTCGGCAATGGGTTCGGTCGCCGGCTCCTTCTCGCCCCGCTCCTCGATGATCGTGTAGATCGTCGGAATGAAGAGGAGCGTGATCAGCGTCGAGGTCAGCATTCCCCCGATCACCACCCGCGCCATCGGCGCCTGGACCTCGGCGCCTTCGCCGATCCCGAGCGACATCGGCACCAGTCCCAGAATCGAGGTCAGCGTCGTCATCAGAATCGGCCGCAGTCTTGTCCGTCCGGCCAGTTCGACCGCGTGGCGCAGACTGAGCTTGTCGCGGTAGCGAAGCAGGTTGGTGTAGTCGATGAGGACGATCGCGTTGTTGACCGCGATACCCGCCAGCAGGATCGCCCCGATGAAGGCCTGCATGTTGAAGGTCGTCTTGGTCAGGAAGAGGGCGAGGCTGACCCCGATCGCCGCGAGCGGTATCGAAAAGAGGATGATCAGCGGATCGCGCAGTGACTCAAACTCGGAGGCCATGACCATATAGACGAGCACGATCGCGACGATCAGACAGAAGAGCAGTTCCTTGAAGGAGCGCTGCTGCTCTTCGTACTCGGTCCCGTAATTGAAGGAGAAGCCAGAGGGCAGCGAGAAGCCCTGCAACCGGGTATCGATATCGCGCATGATCGATCCCATGTCACGGTTGGCAAAGCCAGCTGAGACACGGACGAGCCGTTCCTGATCCTGGCGTTCGATCGAGACCGGTCCCTCACGGCGAACCATACGAACGAGATCGCCGATCGGCACATTCTGGCCGCTCGGGGTGAGCACCGTCACATCCTTGAGCTGGCCGATATTGGCCCGCTGCTCTTCGCTCAGTCGAACGAGGATGTCGAACTCCTCGCCCTCCTGCCGGAACTGGCTGGCCCGGCGGCCACCGATGACCGTCTCGAGCGTGTTGGCGACATCGGAGGCATTGATTCCAAGCGAGGCCGCCTTGGCGCGATCGACCTGGATGACCATCTCGGGCATGCCCTCGCGACGACTGACCTGCGAGTCGGTGATGCCCGGAACAGTATCCATGATGTCCTTGACGCGCCGCGCGACATCGGCGGCGGTCAGCATATCGAAGCCGCGAATCTCGACGGAGAGGCGATCGCCGGTCGAATTGCCCATTCGCTGCGCAAAGTTGCTGCTGCTGGAGCGGGCGCGGACAATCATCCCCGGCTGGATCATCAGCTTCGGGCGAATGGCGTTGACGATATCGAAGGTCGAACGCTGCCGCTGGTCGTGCGGAGTCAGCATTATGCGCAGCTCCGAGGTGTGGGTCGAAGATGACATCCAGCCGCCTCCGCCGACCTCGGTCAGCATGCTCCGCATCTCCGGAATCTCGCGCTTGACGATCGCCTCGAGCTTCTTGGTCAGATCATCGGTCACCTCGATCCGGGTCCCCGCCGCCAGTTCAACGTTGACGCGGATCTCACCCTCGTCTGTCTCCGGCATCATCTCGAAACCAATGAAGGGGATCAGCGACACCGCGCCGGCAAAGAGCAGCACCGCCCCGAAGACGACCGTCTTGCGATGGTTGAGCGACCAGTGGATCGCCCGCTGGTAGCTCTCATCGAGCGCGTCGAGCATGCGTCCGCTGTAGGTGACGAGATGGTTGAGCAGGGGATGGCGTTTCTCATCGGGTGGCTTGACGCGCAGGTACTTCGCGCACAGGACCGGGACGAGCATCAGCCCGATGATCAGCGAGAAGACCTGCGAGAAGGCAACGATGTAGGCGAGCTGCTTGAACATGACGCCGGTCATGCCCGTCAGGAAGATGAGCGGAACGAAGACCGCCACCGAGGTGAGGGTCGAGGCGATGATCGCCGTCGTCACCTCGCTCGTTCCGGTGATCGAGGCCTCTTCGTCGGAGAGGCCAAGCTCACGGTGGCGGAAGATGTTCTCGATGATGACGATCGCGTTGTCGACGATCATACCGACGCCGAGGGCCAGCGCCCCGAAAGACATGGTATTGAGCGTAAAACCGCCGGCGTACATCAGCATGAAGGTGCCGATGATCGTGATCGGAATCGAGGCGGCGACGATGAGCGTGCTGCGAATGTTGCGCAGGAAGAGGAGCAGCGCGAAGATCGCCAGCAGTCCGCCCGAGATCGCCGATTCCCGCAGATTGTTGATCGACTGGGTGATGAACTTCGACGAGTCGAAGATCGGCTGGATCTTGATGTTCGGGAAGAACTTGCTAATCTCGGCCAGCTCCTTCGTCACATTCTCGGCGACGGTGACGGTGTTGGCGCCCGACTGCTTGCGGATCGAGAAACGGATGCCGGGCTTGTCGTCGATGCGCACCATCTGCCGGATCTCTTCGTGACCGTCCTCGATCTCGGCGACGTCTTTCAGATAGATGGGGGTGCCGCCACGCGCGGTGACGACGACGTTGCGGATCTCCTCGACATTCTGAAACTCACCCTGCGAGCGGAGGAGCACCTCAAACTTGCCCTCTTCCATCGGTCCAACCGGACGATTCTGGTTCTCGGCGCGGAGGATATTGACGATCTGATTGACGGAGAGATTGTATGAACGGAGCTTCTCGGTCTGCAGCCGCACCTGGATCTCACGCCGCAGTCCGCCCCGGATATCGACGGCGGCGACACCGGGAACCCGCTCGATGCGCGGCTGGATATCCTTTTCGAGCAGGGTTCGGAGTTCACGGGCATCCATATCGGCCGAGACGGCGAGGAACATGATCGGAAACTGCGAGGTGTCGAACTTGAAGATGGTCGGCGGCTGAACCTGCTCTGGCAGCACCCCGCGGACGCGGTCGACGCGGGTACGGATCTCATTGGCCGCCTCGTCGAGATTCACGTCATAGTTGAACTGGACCCGCACGTTGCTCGAACCTTCGGAGCTGGTCGAACTGATTCGGTAGACTCCGGGAGCCGAACTGAGGGCCGACTCGAGCGGCCGGGTGACCAGATTCTCGATCTCTTCGGGGGCGACGCCGCTGTATTCGGCCCGCACCGTCAAAGTCGGATTCTGAATCTCTGGCATGAGGTCGACCGGCAGGCGCGAAAAAGCGATCGCTCCGAGCAGGATGATCACTGACATGAACATGTAGACCGTGATCGGACGACGGACTGATACGGCTGGTAAACTCATAACCTCTCCTCGTTGTAAACCACTCTTTGCGCGACGATTAGCGCGCGCCTCCGGCGGCGGCAGTGACTGGCGGCATCGGGGCTACTGGCGACCGGCGGCTGGCCGGCCCTCTCTTCCCGGAGCATTCCCACCGGCCTGGGTATTCCCGCCAGCGGTCGGACGTCCTCCACCACCCGGGGCACCACCCGGGGCACCACCCGGGGCACCACCCGGGGCGCCACCCGCCGGGTTTCCACCACGGCCATTGGCATCCTGCACCCGCACCCGGTCACCATCCTTGAGGAGGTTCGAACCGCGGGTGACGACCACCTCGCCCTCTTTCAGCCCTTTCAGGACCTCAACCTTGTCTTCAGAGGTCAGACCGGTCTCGAGGGGGACATACTTGGCCTTCTCCTCCTCGATCGTGAAGACTCCGGGCTGGTCCCCACGGTAGATCAGGGCGTCACGAGGAATGAGCAGCGTTTCCCGGGTACTGCCGAGGTTGAGCACCAGCCGGGCGAACATCTCGCCCTTCAGCGTCCCGCCCCGGTTGGGAATCTCGATCTCGACCATCCCGTTGCGCGTCTGCGGATCGAGGGTCGGGGAGATGCGCATAATTCTTCCGGTGAACTTCTCACCCGGCAGACTGTCGATCGTCACATCCACGGCCTGACCACGCCGAATCCGGGTCACGTCGCGCTCCGAGACCTGGGCGTCGACGATCATCGGAGTGTTGCTGACCACGGTGACGATCGGTGTCGCCGAACTGACCATGGCGCCAATCGTGACGTGACGGCGTGAGACCGTCCCGGCAATCGGTGAGGTGATCCGGGTCTGCCCCTGGCGGATCGCCAACTCGCGCTGTTCAGCTTCGGACTGGCGGCGCTGCGCCCGCGCCAGCTCGAGCTGGGACTGGGCGACCGCGTAGCGCATCTGCAGCGTATCGAGCTCATTGCGCGAGAGAACGCCGGACTCGACCAGTTGTGTCCGGCGGTCGAGCTCGATCTTCGCATTGTTCAATTCCGCGTTCCGCTGGGCGATCTGGGCGTCGACCACGGCGAGGGCGGCTTTCGACCGCTCGAGCTGCTGCCGGATCTCGTCATCCTCGATGACGGCAATCAACGCTCCCTGACCGACCGGATATCCCGTGTCGACCAGCATCTGGGTGAGGCGTCCGGCAATGCGCGGACTCACGTCGACGACCTGCTTTGAGCGGAGCGAGCCGGTCAGCGAGATCGCCTCGGGAATGCGCCCGGTCGCGGCCGTGCCTGTCTGCACCTGCTGGGCTCGCCCGCCGCCGCCACCCGGCCGGCCGCCGGGCTGCCCACCCACGGCCGGAGCGCCCGGCCCACCCTGCGCCGGAGCGTCGGTCTTTTTTATCTCCTGATAGACCCGGTAACCGGTAAATCCTATG
>JBEAVZ010000344.1:0-3981 GCA_041160645.1 Acidobacteriota bacterium | reverse complement strand
GCGGCGCCGCCATTATCTTTGACGCTGCCCAGAATGCTTCCGGTGGTCACCTGCGCACTGGCCAGACCAGTCAAGGTGAAGAGTAGACCCAACAAAAACCAGGATCGAACGACAGTTAGTCTCATATTCCCCCTTTAGTAATCCATGCTCCAGGCCGTCCCCGGGCATATTTCTCCGTTGGAGAGTTGAAGTAACCCGCTCCAGCGTTTCGACTGCAATCAGCATTGAAACGATCCAGCCATCCGGCAACACCACCCGTTCAGCCGAACATCGACGCTGCGCGCACTCCCTGGGAAGAACACAGGGATGTTCGCCATCCGCGACGTGACGACCTGCCACCACAGATGGTCAGGCAAGGCCGACACTCTCAGCCCGCTCACCTCCGTGCGGAGTGAGGGCCAACCGAATGGAACACGCAGCCTCCGACAATTCACAGATCCGTGAAGGTCGTCTGATGACTGATTTGTTTGATTCTTATCCCTGTCGAGATTGCTGACAGGTTTAACAAGGTGCGTGGAATCTAACGTCAATCGCAAGTATTGTCAATCTTTTACAGACAATTTTGGCGCTGTCACGAGGCAGAGAAGTAGGCCGAGATTGGCCAATCTTGACGTAAAGGGGGACACCGGTTGTGGAAGATACCAGTAACTCCCACAACCGGCGCGCCCGTCCGGAAGATGGGCTCGTCCGGCCCGGGTTAACGGGCCGTCGCCAGTGTCTGCCCGTCGAGACGGGAGGCCTGCGAGCCTGCTTTGACCCACGCGGCGGCCGACTCAGTCAGTGTCGCCCAGCTGACATGCGCCTCCAAGCCAGCAGAGTTGGCCCACGCCTCGAGCTGCTCGATCCCCTCAGTAGTTCCAACGACCACCAGTGAATCGGGATGGACCATGACGGTGGTGCTGTAGACCGGAGCCATGACCTGTTTCGACTGGAGACGCTGCCGGAGAAACTGGATGATCGTCGTCGCGCCAGCCAGAGTCCGCGGGCCGCCCCCCACCGAGATCAGGTTGCCGGCCGGATCGTGAACAGTGTATTCACGGCCACTCTTTGGTCGCCAGATGCCATAGCTGAGATCCTCCGAGCCCTCTGCATGACCGGGCTGCTGCGCCGTCCCATAGAGAATCTCCGCCTGCCAGGTCGCGCCGTTGCTGCCCCTGACCGGACTCCGCAGTGCGTCGATCTCGGTCACGATATTGCCGGAAGAGACGCGGTTGGGATGTCCGCCGAGTTTGGTGATCTGGGCAGCGCAGTTGGCCCGGTCAGCAAAGTTGTGGGCGTGAATATCCATCTCGACGCCCATCGCTTCGAGTTTGGCGATCACCTCCGCGGCCCGTGGCTCGCCGGTCAGCCAGCCGATATCGGCGCCAACCGACCACCTCATCCCGCTCGCCTGAGCGCCGACTCGACCAACCCTGGTTGCCCGCTCGAAGAAGGCCAGCAGAGCGTCGACCTTTGGCCAGCGAAGTCGGTTCGACTCGATGTGCATCGTTCCGGAGATGAAGACCCTGGTGAGCGCCGTCTCGACCGGAACCGGCGTAGGCTCTGTCGAAGGGTTGAGCATTTTCCAGACCGTCGGCAGGCCCACGGCGGTAAACCGCGACTTTTGCGAGGCGACGTAGGCGACGGTCGCCTCGTAGTGCTGCCAGATGGCCAGCTGCTCCGGATCACTCAACAGCTCCGACTTCTTCGAGATGTTGAAGGGGGGACGACGCGAACTGCGGGCATAGACCGTCACCCACGCCGAATCGACCGCGAAGAAGTCGTTGTCGTGCATCTTGATGCCGACGAAATATGGAGCCTTGGCTCCGGTGGCCTGACGCGCCTGCGAAATGCCGTTCTCGACGACAGTCCGCGCATCCTGACCGACGGTCTGGAAGAGCAGCAGATCATAGTGTTCGGGCCGGACATAGGTCCCGTCCTGTTGATCACCAAGATTGGAAGGACGCCCGTGAATGACCCGAAAACGACCTCCCAGATCCTTGAAGACCAGCGCGGCCTGCTGGGCCAGACCACCATCAGCCTGGGCCGATGCCGCCCACGGCGCGTACCCGAGGAGGTCTTTCAGCTTCTGGTAGCCACCGCTGGCGGTAGTCGGGAGTCCGGTGGTCAGATCGAGACCGTGCGTCTCATAGTTCCTGATGATGCTGAACTGCTCAGCGGCCGATTTTGACCCAAGCCCGGCCCAGTCAAAATTGGTGTAGTAGGGCTTGGGTGGACGAACGTGATAGGAGACCGCGACAACGGGCGAAGTCCTTAACCGCTCGACCAGGGCGGGTGAGAGCTGTTCAAAGAGATCGATCATGGTGGTCGTCAGGTAGATGTCGACCGGAATGCCGTGCTTCTCGTGAATGTCGAGAATCCGGTTGACGGTGGCGATGCTCTTCTCCGGGTAGGAGAAGTCCTGGACGTTGATCGAGAAGATCCCATAGTCGGAGATCGTCGGGGAGTTTGGTGTCAGGCCCGCCTGGGTCAGACTGATCGTCACCGCGGCGCCACCGTTGGCCGTGAGGGTAATTGAGGCAGTTCGCGATTGAGTCTGGATGTTGGGCTGACAGGTGATCGTGATTGAGCCATTGCCAGAACCGGTCAGCGGGGAGACAGAGACATAGTCGGCGTTATCCGTCACGCTCCACGACGTGTTGGAACTGACGGAGACAGCTTGCGAGCTACCGGCAGCTGGCAGGCTGAGCGCCGTCGTCCCAACGGTGAGGGTTGGGGTGAGCCGCTGCTGCGTGACGCTAACCTGGCGCGTCAGACTGCCACTGGTTATGGCAAGCGTCCCGCGGCGATCCTCGAGAGCCTGATTGGCCGTCACCGTAATGGTCAGGCTCTCGTGCCCATTCCCGGACAGCTTGCTCAGACTCAGCCACTCGAGAGACTCCTGGATGGTCCAGGGCCCGCTGCTCTCGACGCGCAGTGTGGCGCTTCCCGCCGTCGCGGAGAATGAGAGGGCGGATGGATTGGCGACGAGGGAGGCTATCGTCGCGGGAGCCTGCCGCTGGGTGTAGTAGATCTTGTCGGAGGCGCCCCCCTCCACGGCCAGATTGTAGGTGGCGTGAAGAAGGCCATTGCCACCAACCTTGAAGTTGTGGAAGGCGACTTCACTGCTCAGATGGTCGGTCGCAAACTCGGTGGCACCGATCACGGGAGTCCCGGTGTTACGGATGGAGACGGCCTGCAGATCGGCCTGTGTCGATCCCTGAATTTTGCCAAAATCGACCTCATCCTTCCAGACGCACCAGACCAGGTTGTTGGCGTAGTCGTAGGCCGTCTTGATCAGATGGCTGCGGACATTGGCGGTCGACAGCTGGCGGGGCCCGCTCCAGGTCGTGCCGCCATCGAGCGAATACTGGTAGAAGACATTCGCATCGAGATCCGGAAAGACGTTATTGTGGTAGACGTGGTAGAAGAGGTGGAAGACGCCCTGTCGATCGACGACGACGCTGGGATCCCACTGATCATCATCGGCATCGTTCCGGCCGCTTCCGCGGAGAGTGACGACGTTGCCCCACGTCGCGCCACCATCGCGGCTGACGCGTCCTTTAACATCCCAGTTCCAACCGTTGGGTGAACAACTGGAGGGACTGGTCGAGGGGCAGCCATTGACGTTTTCACGCCAGGCAATCAGAAGATTGTTGCCAGCTGTCCCCCCGAAGTCGGCGACCGGAAACGCGGCGTGCGAGAGGTTGCCCTGGGAGAGCTGGGTAACCTTGAAAGTCAGGCCGCCATCGGTCGAGCGGGCGTACCAGCAGCTGGACCTGATCCCTGCAGAGTAGCTCTGATGGTCACCCTGCTGCCACATCAGGTGGAGGCGTCCCTGACGGTCGACCGTCACCTGCACGAAACCAATGCGGTCCGACTCGGTCCGCGTCAGCGTATTGATGGTCGTCGCCGTCCATCGCGCCCCGTCGTACTTCGCCAAACCGAGGGAGAATTGGCTGGCCTTCCAGACGATGTAGATATTGTCAGACTGGTCAATAT
>JBEAVZ010000319.1:0-2936 GCA_041160645.1 Acidobacteriota bacterium | reverse complement strand
CCGCGCCGGGGGCGACGCCAGTCAGTTCCGGGCCATTCCCGGCCATGATCGCGGCCATCTGGGTACCATTCGCGCAGCTTGGAATCGTTGGATCACACGCACCCTCGGCGCGGCCAACGGTCGAGGACAGCCGATCGAGGCAGAGTGATGAAGCCGGGAGTGACGGAAAATTTGTCGAATAGCAGGCCTCGTAGACCACCTTGTTCGTCAGATAGGGATGGGTCGTCTCGACTCCGGTATCGAGCAGCGCGACAACCTGCCCGCGGCCATCTCCAGCAGCCCCCTTGACGGCCGTCCCGGAAACCTCGCGCGTCGGCAGCAGATCCGATGGCCGGTTGAGTCGGTCTTCGGTGATGTCGAGCAGCTCCGGTGAATTGCGGAGCGCCGCGAATCCGGCCTGATCGAGCGACAGGGCCACGAAGGGCAGAACCCGAAAGGGCTTGATTGAATCATCATGAGGACGGGGGAGTCTCGCCAGCAGCCGCTGCCGCACGGCATCGATCACCGCACGCTGTGACTTCGCGCGCGGCCCACCCTCCACCTCAACCTGCCCGAGGTATGGGGCGCGGAGGCGGATGATCACCGGAACCGCCCCCTCGCGGTCGATCCGGTCGGCAATCGTGTCCAATCGCGCCTCCGCCGCCGGATCACGCTCAGGCAGGATCTGCGTCTCTTGTGCCTCGCCGGCCAGAACCTCACCAGAGAGACCGATCGCCACGGGTGGAGGTGAGACGAGCAGGAGGGCTGGCAGCAGAAGCAGAAGAAGAGCCAGCCGGACGGCCTGATTGCTCACCCGGAGCAGACTGAACAGAAATTGTTTTTTCATCACTCTAATATGCGTAATTTCCGCCCCAAAGAGCCCACTCTTTTTTAATAATTCCGTCGCCATTTCTGCTGCCAGATGCTCTGGATTCGGCGTGAGGCCACTCAAAAGAAGAGCGGGACTGAATGGCCGCTGACCATCCAGTCCCGCAATCTTTATCTCTGTCGATCGATTCTCGCGACGCCGCGAAGGCTACTTGGCGACGCCGATCGTGCCGCAGGCGAGTCTTCCGCCGGCGTTTCCGGTCGGCTGCGTCTTGAAATCATCGACACCGGCGTGCACGATGACGCCGCGGCCAATGATTGAAGCCGGACCGCTGAGGGCCAGCTTCGCGTCGTTCCATTCGAGATGGGCCTTGCCATCGGCGCCGGCATCGAGATTGCCGAGATCGCCGGCGTGGCGCTGCGCATCGGTCGGCGCACCGTGCGGATGAGTCGACGGGTTGAAATGTCCGCCCGCCGAGGTCGCATCCTTGGCACTGCAGTCGCCAAATTCATGGATGTGGAAACCATGCTTGCCGGGGGTGAGCCCCGTCACATCAGCCACCACCTTCACTTCACTGCCAACCCGGGTGAAGGTGATCAGACCACGAACCTGACTGTTCTCGGTCGGATTGAGCACCGCCACCGCGCGGTTCGGCTCAGCCTGCGCCCGCACGCGGTCATTCGAGACCAGCGCCGACGCGGCGACGAGCAGACTCAACAGAAGAATAGATCCCTTTCTCATACATTCCCCTCTCTGATGATTGATCAAGCAAAGGAGGCACGGATCTCTTCCGCGCTGCTCTTCGCCGTTTTGGCCAGACTCTCGACAAGAGCCTCGTCCCTGAGATCCCGCGCCTCGATTCGCACCATATAGTCGCGGGCAACCTGGTAACTCTCCGCTTTGACATCGACACTGCGCAGCCGGCCATTGCCGGCTTCATCGATCAGCTCGACGAGCGGAATGGGCGTGAAGGCGCCATTCTGCATAGTCACGAGAGAGCCCGAGCCCCCCGCGTTGAGGTAGTTGACCGCCGCGAAGGCGAGGTCACGCGCCTGCTCGGCGTCGATCGGAATCGGCGGCGCGCAGCGCAGCTCATAACCGATCGTCTTGTCGACGATCGTCACCTTGAGGCCACGCTTCTCGAGCAGCGACTGGACCTCGGACTTGATCTTCCGGCCAAGATCGATCTCGGCGACCCGGATCTTGCCCTGGGCGTCACGGTCGACATCCTGCAGCTCGGTCAGCTCTTCCGGACTGAGCAGCTCGACGATCGCCTCGGAGACGAGGGCCACCCCGTGGTTCTTGCCGCCGGCCATCCGCTTGATGATCGAGCCCTCGATGATCCGCGCCACCTCGGCGAGAGTGATGCGGCGACCACCGAACTCTTCGGGGATGACCGTGCAGGTCGCGCTCGCCGCTGCGCCGATGCCAAGCGTCAGGTGGCCGGTCGGTCGGCCCATCGTCACGGCGATGAACCAGCGGCCGGTCGTCCGCGCATCCTCCATCAGACTCTCGACGATGCCCACCCCAACCTGGCGGGCTGACTCGTAACCGAGCGTCGTCAGGTGGGCCGGAATAGCAAGGTCGTTGTCGATGCTCTTCGGAATCTGGACGACCTTGATCGCCCCCTCCGACTTCTGCTCGATCGCCAGCGAGCTGGCAATCATATCGTCTCCGCCGATGGTCACCAGCGCGTCGATGTTCAGCTTGGTGAGCGCAGCGAGTGTATTCTCGAGTGCCACCGCGTCTCGCGCCACGTCGGTCCGCGCGACTCCAAGGATGCAGCCGCCATCGAGGTGGATGTTGGCGACATCTTCACGGGCCAGCGTCCGCTGCTCGTCAGTGTAGCGCTGGGCGAGCCACTCGAAACCATTGTTGAAACCGACCGGGGTCAGCCCAAGGTCGATAGCGTGGATCGCCGCCGCCGCGACCACATCGTTGAGACCAGGCGCCGGACCGCCACCCACCAGAATGCCAATTTTCTTGATCGTCATAGTTCTTCCGCTCTTCTTCTAATCGGTAATTGTTCCTTAACTGAACCGCGCCTTCAGCTCATCGACGCTGAGATTGGCCGCCTGGGCCAGCTTCTTCGTCCAGCTCGCCTTCTCGAAATCGGTATAGTCGAGGC
>JBEAVZ010000315.1:0-7365 GCA_041160645.1 Acidobacteriota bacterium | reverse complement strand
AACCAATGTAGTACTCATAACGCGCCGCCAGAACGATCATCCGGGCGCGGGCCAGGGTCGCCTGCGCGCGCAACACCTCAGTCATCGTCGTCAACCCCTCGCGGTATCGATCCTGGACGATCCGCACCGCCTCGGTCGCCTGGGCAATCATCCGCTCCGCCACCTCGATCTGCTCGCGCGCGGTCAGGAACTGCTGCCTTGCCCGCACCACCTCGAGCCTGACCTGGTTGAGCAGATGCTCCTGCTCCGCGACCAACATTCCCCGCGCCGCCCGGGCCTGCGCGATCCGCGCATTCCTTCCCGCGTCGAGCAGATTGAAGGTTACGCTCGCTCCGACCGCGTAGTCGCCACTCCCGTTCATCCAGTGGTGGCGACTGGCCCCAAAATTGGCAAAAAGGTCGACTCGCGGCAGATACTCACTCCGCGCCCCCTTCTCTCCCGCCGCCCCCGACTCGACGGCCAGGCCGGCCTGCCGGATGTCCGGGCGCTCGCGCAACGCGACCCCAATCAGCTCCGCCGAATCCTCCGGCTCGAACTGCTTGCCGCTCAACTGACCACTCACCTGCTGCGGCGTCTCGATCGATACTCCCAGCGCCGTGTTGAGCGCGGCCCGCGCCGTCACCACCTCACCCGCCGCCTGCACCTGCTGCTGCCGCATCTCCGCCAACTGCACCTCCGCCGCCAGCTGATCCGAGACGACCGCCGTCCCTGCCGCGACGCGATCCCGACTCACCTTCACATCCGCTTCCGCCAGACGCACCGTCTCATCGGCCACCTCCTGGCGGACCTGCGCCAGGATCAGCCCGTAGTAACTGCGCAAGACCTCAAACCTGATCTGTTGCTCGATCTGCTCAGTCCGGTGATCCGCCTGTCCACTTCTGAGACGTGCCTGCCGCAGGCGCGTCCGCCCCTGGAACTGATCGAAGAGCGGCGCCCGCACCGTGACCCCAAACCGGAAATTGGTCAGCCCAACCGGATTATTCAAACGCGGCAGGAAGAGATTACCCTCCCTGAACCGGGCCTGCTCCAGCAATGAGCCAAAGACGAAGACCGGATTGTTGCCATTGACCACCGTCTCGCTCAACTGAACCGTCGGCCACTGCGCGCCGCGCTCCTCATCCACCTGCGCCGCGGCCATCTCCCGTCCCGCCCCCGCCACCCGCACCAGTGGATGGCTCCGCATCGCCACCTCAACCGCCAGCGGCAACGTCAATGGCTCACGGTTCTGACCCAAGGCACTTCCCGCCAGCCCCAGCAGCCCCACCAACAGGATCTTCAAACTCCCGGTTACTGATCTCATATCACCCCTTCACCCAACCTCAGGCGACTCCATCCCGAACCCCAAGCTTCCGCAGAAAGGTCATCATCGGACACCAGTTCGTAAATGCCGACTGGATCAGATTGAGAGCCACAAACCCGGTGAAATAGAGCCACTGCGGACGGTGATAGACACTCAAAAGAATCGTCGCCAACACAAAACTTCCCGCGATCAGCCTCAATAACTTCTCAACTGTCATAGCTTGCCTCCTCCCGGCTCATCCTCATGATTTTGCTCAACCTGTCGAACACGCCCCTCATCGACCTTGCTGACGCCCTCCGGGCGACCTCCCGTCGGGACCGCTCACGTTCCCACTCCCATCCGCGGCAGTATCCAGCGCATCAGCACCATGTAGGCCGCGAAGAAACCAATAAACCAGACCCAATCAGGAACCATTCCCATCAGTCACCTCCTCTCATCATCGACCACCTACAATCCGGCAATCACCCGCCGCAGCATCTCGTCAACCTTCCCCGCCGCCGCCGCGAGCTTCTCATTTCCCGTCACGCCCATCATCCTCTGCGCATCGATCGCCGCGACCACCGACTTCCCGCCCTCCTCATAGACGATCACATTGCACGGCAACAACAATCCCAACCCGATCTCTTCCTGCACTGCCTGGTAGGCTATCGCCGGGTTGCACGCACCCAGTATCTTGTAGCGACGGAAATCGACTCCCAGCTTCTCCCGGAACTTCTCATCCAGATCGATCTCAAAAAGCACCCCAAACCCCTCCCGCTGCAGCGCGGCCCGCGTCCGCTCCAGCGCCTCTTCCATTGTCACCTCAAGCTCCCGACTGATTCCGTATTCCATCCCGACTCCTTTCATCCGCTGTAACTCGGTGCACAACCCCGGCGAAATTATTCTGTTGCTTCGGCCGTGCTGGTTGCGCTAAACTTCAACGTGCTTGACTGTATAACTATGTAATTATACAGTCAAGCAAAAAGATCAAGGCGTCGCCTGAAATGTTTCAGAGTTTGAAATCTTTGCGCGGCGGAAAATTGTCGGTGGTTGAAATGTATTGCTGGTGACAATGTGGATATGTCATTTATGACGAGTTCAATTTTTTCCTGAGAGGATGAAGCAGATGGGCGGGCAACGGCCGAAGAAGCGGATCAGCGAAGAGGGGCTGCAGATGGTGGCGGCGCGGTTTCGGATTCTCTCCGATCCGATGCGTTTGCGGATTCTGCAGTATCTGGAGAGCGGAGAGCAGAGCGTAAGCGCGATTGCCGTGGCGGTCGAGTCGACGCAGCCAAACGTGAGCAAGCACCTGAAGATTCTCCAGGAGGGTGGGCTGCTGTCGCGCCGGCAGGAGGGGAATACGGTCTACTACGCGATTGGCGATGCGACGATCTTTGCCCTGTGCGATCTGGTCTGTCGAAATCTGGAGGAGCGAATCGCGCGGCAGGTGGTGATCTACGAATGATCGCCATTGGAAGAGAATCGTCTCAATTTTTTGTCCACGTAAAACACGAAAAGTACGAAATGGAATAGTGGGGGGGAGCGACGAAAGACTCGCCTCACTGCACTCTTTTCGGGCTTTTCGTGTTTTTCGTGGACGCACCAATGGCCGGGGTCGCTGGTTCTCACGGCCCAGAACCGCGGCGTGAGAGGTAGGTTCGTTTGCGAAGGTGGGGGGTGGCGGGGTATTCTCCTACATTCAAATGATTACCTTGGGATATTGGGGAGTCAGCCGGCCATCCGGCAGAAGATCAATTGCGAGGAGATGGACTTAACACCTATGCCGACAGACTTGGAGAAGCTGCTCAGTCAGCAGAGTGATGCCGATTGGGCAAAGACAATCGAGGAGCTGGGGCCGGCGATCCATCCGGTCGACCGGAGTGCGACGCGGATCTGGTTCTCTTTCTTTCCGGTCAAGCTCTACAAGGCGCTGAGCGAAGCCGATGATCAGGCGGCCGTCGCGAAGCGGCTGATTCTGAAGGGCAACTATCTGTTGCGCGACCAGATCGACAGCTCGGCGGAGTTCATGTACGGTCATCGCTACTGGCCCGAGGTTCGCAAGGAAGTGGCGGCAGCGGGCGCAGCGGGAAGCAGCGGGTCCGTGGCCGCGCAGATCCGTGCGGTCGCCAGGCAGCTCGCGGCACGGTTGCGGGTGGATGAGTCGTTACTGACGGGCATCACGGCAGTCGGCTTCGGTACACTGCAGCAGACGGGGCTCGAGCTCTTCGGTCAGCCGGCGGGCGCTGGAAATTATGGCCGGAGCTGGGCGAAGTCGCCCGAGCAGATCGTGGCGGAGCGGCAGCGTGATGACAGCAGGGGGCTCTTTGGATTCCTGAAGTCGGTCGATCGGGAGTTCTCGGTCAACTTCCGCGAGCAGGAGGCGGGTTGCACCTTCAAGGTGGTCAACTCCCAGGATGTGACGATGGCGGCGGCGGCCGATCAGCACGACTGGCACAAGAAGGACAGCCGGTGCCGTCCGAAGGAGGGGCCGATCCCGGTCGAATGCCGGACCGCGGCCTGCGGGACCTGCTGGGTCGGGGTTCTCTCGCCGACCGAGAAGATCTCGGCGCCCAACCAGCGCGAGATCGACCGCTGGAAGTACTTTGGCTACGAGGGATTTAGTGGTGACGCCAATTCACCGGTCAGACTGGCCTGCCAGTTGAAGGCCTTTGGAAACGTAACGATCGTCATTCCACCCTGGCATGGCCTGATCGGCAAGCTCGACGAGCCACCCGCCAAATAGAATTGGCGTCGGGATAAGCAAGGGAGGGGAGAGTGGATGCTGGTCAACCGCTCTCCCCTCCCTTTTTGTCATGACCGGGTTCGGTGGTGACCCGATCGGGGCGACTACGGAGCGAGAGCGGCCCGATATCCCTTGCGTGACCGGACGACGTATTCACTCCGGTCGACGCGCACACGGATCTGGCGCCAGGCGCCATTCTGTGTGGTATTGGATGGGTAGTAACTGAGGGCGTACTGTTGCCGCAGCTCTTCCGCGATGAGCCGGAAGGCGCTCGAGACGCTCGCGAGGCTACCGGCCTCGGAGAGGCGGCCACCGCTATACTCGGCGAGGTCGCTCAGGTATTGATGCGCGGTGTTGTATTCCGCGTTCTGACCGGGGAGCCTCCCCCCGCGGGGCCACTGTGAGTTCCAGCGCTGCGGACCTGGTTCCTGGAGAGGCCAGCGGCGCCGTCCACCCGGAAACGGCCATCCGTTGCGATTGGGAATGTAGATTGGCGGAACTCCCGGAGATGATCCGGGACGGCGCTGGATTCCGGGACTGTCGCTGGTGTCGTATTTGATCGGGTAGAAGAGGACTCCCGACTCTTCGGCGCGCTCGACCGTCGAGATAGCCGAAGCGCGGCGGCTCAGGGTGTCGACCCCATCGGTGAAGAGGACGACCGCTTTTCTCCCCTCGACCTGCTCGAGCAGATCGAGCACGCTGTCGACTGCATTGTAGAGCTTGGTGCCCCCGCCGGTTCGGGTCTGGTAGATCGCCTCACGCAGCACGTCCCGGTCATTCGTAAACTCGCATTCGATCCGGTGGCGCATGGCAAAGGAGACGACCATGACCTGATCCTCACGCTTCAACTGGTTGACGAAGGAGACAGCGGCTTCCTGAATATCCTCGAGCCGAAACCGGGTGCTCCCGGAAGTATCGATCATCAACACGACATTGAACGGGACGTCGATCGAGTGGAAGCCATCGATCTGCTGCTCGACATTATCTTCGTAAAGGCGAAAATTCTGCTTGCGCAGATCCGGCACGAACCGCCCCTGGCGGTCGATGACGGTAACCGGGATGGTCACGAGCGAGGTATCGAGCTTGATCGTTCCCGACTCGTCGATCTGCACCGGCGTGGTGTCTGCCAGTGGCCGCTCATTCTCTGCGGCCTCGCGGGGTTGGGGAGCGGGCGGCGCGGGAGCCGGCACGGGTCGATTGACTGGCCGGCGTCCCGACTGGGCCATGAAGGCGGGCAAGCCGGGCGCCATCAGCAGCAAACAGCCGAGCGCCAGGACAAGCAGGAATGGCAACCGATCTCTTCGTCGCCCGGATCGTGACATTTGTGCGCTGGTCAGCGACATTTCTCTCCCTCCATTCTCTCCCTCCATCTGGCTCTGCCCTTGATCTGGCTCTTATTGATTATTTGTGTCAGGGAATGACAGGTGGTGAACGATCATCGATCGTGATTTTGCAGAAATCTCTGGTTGGAAATAGCGGAAGAAATGAGCGGCGCCGGGACTAGGCTGGCGTCGAATCTTTGCGGCGCCAGCGGTTAAAGGTCTCAGCGCTGGCCCGGGGCAGAATGTCGCGCGAGGCGAGATTGGCTCCAAGGATGAGCAGAAAAGAGGAGATGAAGACCCAGGTGATGAAGGCCATGAGCGACCCGAGCCGATTGTAGGACTCTTCAAAATCGAGCAGCGGCAACGCAAGGCGGAAGAGGAGAGTCATGAGGACCCAGAGCACGGCCATGGCCACCGAGGTGAAGACCAGCTGACCAGGATCGACCTTTCCATTCGGGACAAAATAGTAGATACCGAAGATGGCAAGGAAGATGAAGGGGAGGGAGATGATCGGGCCAATATAGCGGAAGGCCCAGGCACGGGTCTCGACGCTGGTGGCGAGCATCTCGAGGACGACATTGTAGACGCTGCCGAGGGCGATCAGACAGAGCATAATCAGCGCACAGCCGATGGTCAGCCCAAGGTAGACGAGGTACTGCTTGAGAATCTTCCGCTCGGTAAAACCCCAGGTGCGATTGAGCGCCATCTCGATCGGCTGGAAGATGCCAAGGCTCGAGAAGATCAGCAGGGCAAATGAGAAGAGGGTAGCCCGCCCCCCGGGCCCCTGGGTAACCCGATCGAGGCTCCAGAAGATCTGCGCCGAGTCCTTCGGGACGAGTGAACGGAGGATCAGGTAGAAGGTCTCGTAACCTTGCCGCCAGTGGAGGACATTGATCAGAAAACTCCCCACGAGGACGACAAAAGAGAAGAACGAGAGGAGGATGTTGAAGGCGATGGCCGAGGCGTTGACGTAGGTTTCGGTCGTCGTCAAATCATAGATCGCCGGCCACATCTTGCGGAAGAAGGAGACGCTTCCACGAAGATAGAAGACCAGCCCCGGACGCTCAGGAAAGGGCGGCGCCGGGAGCTCATCGGTCTCCACTGGTCTGATCGGATTGGTCTCCATCAGCTGACCTCAGCCAAGGGCCTCCATATCGCTGTCGATAGCCCGGAGCCGCTCGTGGAGCATCTGGCGCTGGGTGACCGAACGCGCGTTGCGCAACTGCTCACTGACCTGGCTACGCACCAGTTTCAATGAATCGAGGCGATGTTTCTTATCGAGATCTTCAGCTGTCGTGTCGGTCGATTCGACCGGGGCAACTTGAACTTGGGGGGTTTTAGACTCTTCAACCTGGTCTTCAACCGACTTGCTTTCCCATCCTCTGGCCATGAAGTATGTGGCCTCCTTTCTTTTCTCCAGTGTAGGCGGGCCAACCACAGATGTCCAGTAGGAAGTGGCAGGAAGTGACCAGCATGAAGTAGCCGGCAGGAAGTGAGAAGAGAATGGTGACAAAAGCGGAGACATTCGCTAGTCTGAGCAATATGGCTGGATCAGAGGAGAGAAAAGGTCGAATGGGGAGCGAGGTGGGCGTCTCGCGGGAGCTGGCGCAGCGGCGTGCGGAACAATTGCGCGATCTGCGTTACGCGCTCAGTCTCAACCTGGCCGGGCCTGGAGAGTCGGGCCCCGTCGGAAAACCATTGACCCAGCTGACCGGAGAAGCCCGGATCAGCTTTCGACTCCGGAGCGGTCCAACCGGGGACGCTCCGGTAATCCTCGATTTTCGTGATCTGGGGAGCGATGGTGGAAGGGGTGGGGGGACGATCACCGACGGATCGATCGGGAGATTGGTCGTCAACGGGCGGCTGATCGAGCAGGTCGAGCAGTCGAGCGGCCACCTCATCCTCCCCTCCGACCAGCTGCGCGAGGGAGAGAATGAGGTTCTGATCGACTTTGTCTCGTCCATTGCCCCGGCTGGCCGGCCACTGATCAGCTTCGATGATCCGACCAATGGCGACCGGTT
>JBEAVZ010000313.1:0-4944 GCA_041160645.1 Acidobacteriota bacterium | reverse complement strand
AATCCAGATGAATAAATTAGGACATTTTCATGCAAGTTTAATGCCTTAAACAAAAACGCGGGAGACTCGGTATATTGGAGAGTGATTGTGGAGATTATGTGGCGATTCATCCATTTTTCTGAATATTAGTCTTAAATTTCGGATAGCCACCGAACCTTTGACGGCGGAAACGCGCCGGTGGAAAACTGGTGTGGAGCGGCGCCGGGCCCGCAAAAGTTGACTTTCAATTGTCTCAGGTTGACAGTAGAAGCCGTTATTGCAGTTTGGCGCGGCGAGAAGCGGTATCTCAGATTGGCGATTACTGGAGGTGGAGAGAGCATGAGTGGATCGACCGGACGGTATCTTTGCGGATGGCTGTTCATATGGCTGGTGCTGATCGCCAGCCCGGCGGAGATGGTGGGTTACCCGCCACCAGGCAGTCAGGGGGCGACGGGTCAGGAGTCAAGCCGCAAGTTGTCGCTGCTCTTTTTCCACCCCGGCGGTGAAAAGATCACCCGGCCAGTCAACTTCTCATTTCTGGTCACCTCCGGGTCAGCGGCGGGGCGACAGTCGACCAATATGGCGAGTATGGGTTCGGGGAGTGTTGGATGGATCAAGGCGAGCGCAACTGATGGTCAGTTTCTGCTCGCGGTGCCGACGGGGCGTGAACCGCAGGTTCTGCTGGGGATCGAGGGGCATGGACGACATTATGGCCGGACGATGGTCGTCCTGACGGCCACCAGGGATCTGACGACCTATCCGGTCTTCCTGGCGCCGGTGATGGACGGACCTGATCGCTATCGGCCCGGGACGACCAGTTACGATGATCTGGCGCCGGCGCCCGCTAGAGAGGCCATGGCGGCGGCGCTCAAGGCTGGTGACGAGGGGCGGCTGGGTCAGGCGATCAACGAATTCGCACGCGCGCTGCAGATCTCACCACGCTATCCGGCGGCCCTCAATCAGCTCGGGCTGCTCTTCTACCGAAGTGGCAAGCTGAACGAAGCGGTCGCCGCCTTTACCCAGGCCGTAACGATCCGTGATCGCTCGCCTCACGCCTACCTCAACCTTGGAGTGACTCTCAATCGCCTTGGGCAATACATGGAATCGATCAGTCTGCTGAATAGTCTTCTCGAGGCCAATCCAGCCATGACCCGGATCAGGATTCCTCTCGCCGAGGCCCTCGTTCAAATTCAGCAATGGGACGCGGCCGTCGAGATGCTCCAGCCAGCGCTGACCGAGATCGATAAACTGCCAGCCGATCTTCAGGCAGAATCGAGATTTATTCTGGCGCGGACGATGTTTCGTGAAGAGCGTTACCGGGCGACGATTCGCGAAGTGACTAAAGCTCTGGCAATAGCGGGGTCCTGGTCCAACGCGGCCAACGCCTGGCTGCTGCTGGGGCGGGCCCATTTTGAACTGAAGCAGGATCAGGAAGCAGAGACGGCGCTGCGTAAAGCGGTGGAGATTGGAGGAAGGAGCGTGGTCCAGGCGCAGTTCACCCTCGGCCAGATCCACACCCGTCAGAACCAGCCTGAACGGGCGATCACCGCCCTGGAAACCTTTCTGAAGAGCAGTCCGGAAGAGGCGGAGGCGACCTCTCTGCAGGAGGCAAGAGCCCTGCTGACGCGGCTTCGCAGCCAATTGAAGGTGAAGTAACCTGGCTGGGTGGGCGACCCGAGTGAACCCCGACGGCGAAAATTGTCGATGCCGCGATAATTGTTGACGCGCTCCGCCGACAGCGGAGCGCGTCTTTTATCTGGGGTCAGGGTCGGGTGATCGACTCGTCGAGATTGAGGATGAGACTGGCGACCAGGGTGTAGGCTGCCAGTTCGCGTTGATCGAGATCGGCCCGGTTCCGTTTCTCACCAATCTGGAGCAACTGTGGAGCCTCTTCGGGACGGCTCTGAAAGCGGGCGAGACGGGCGGAAAGACTCGTTTCGAGGCGGCGCAGTTCATCGTTGTCAGGATGGCGTGAGGTGACCGTCCGGAAAGCGAACACGAGTCGTTCCCGGGGTGAAATCGGTTGGGCAAGAGCCTTCTCGGCGAGAAAGCGCGCGGCCTCGAGATAGGTCACATCGTTCATCAGGTTGAGGGCCTGCAGGGGAGTATTGGTGCGCGTCTCCCGAACCGCGCACTGCTCCCGCGCCGAGGCGTCAAAGACAAGCATGGTGGGGTTGAGAACGGTCCGCTTCCAGTAGGTGTAGAGGCTGCGACGCCAGAGCCCCTCGCCCTTCTCCTGGCCATAATTGGTCATATTGGAGAAGACCATATCCTTGAGAAGATCTGGTGGCTGGTAGGGCTTGACCGAAGGGCCGCCCATTCGTTCAACAAGGAGGCCGGAGACGGCCAGCGCCTGATCGCGAATCATCTCGGCGGAAAGACGGAGTCTCGGGCCGCGGGCGAGAAGTCGATTCTCAGGATCACTCGAAATGGCTGGTCGTTGGGAGCTCTGCCGATAGGTCGCGCTGGAGACGATCTTCCTGAGCAGGCTCTTCATCGACCACGATCGGGATCTGGCTCCAGCGGCGGCGCTTCCCGATCCTCCGTCGCGAAACTCAATGGCCAGCCAGTCGAGCAGTTCGGGATGGGACGGTAGCTCACCCTGGAGGCCGAAGTCCTCGACCGTCCGCACCAACCCGGAGCCAAAGAGCGTCTGCCAGAAACGGTTGACGGTAACCCGCGCCGTGAGGGGATTCTCCCGGCCGACCAGCCAGCGGGCCAGTTCGAGCCGGTTGGCGGGAACCGCGCCACTGCTGCCAGTGGCCAGAAGCGAGGGCAGCGCGCGGGTGACCGGTTCACCCGGCATATCGTAGGCGCCGCGGCGAAGGATAGTGGTCGGACGCGGACTGGGCAGCTCCTGCATGACCATGACGGTCGGGAATTCCGACTCCAAACGCGATTTTGCCTCGACCAGACGACGCCACTTCCGGTGGACCTCACGAATCGTTTCCGGTGCGGCGTCGGCAATCCACGCGTTGCGCAGCTTGAGCTGTTGGGAACGGCTGCGCCTTGCGACGGGGAGCGCGGCAATCTGCGGAATGGTATCGGCGCAGGCCAGCACACCAAGCATCTCTTCATCGAGGGCTGTCTTATAAACACGAACCTCGTCGATTTGACCACGGAACCGGTACTCAGGTCCCCCCCCTCCGCCGATGCGGAGCAATCCGGCATCGTCATTGAAGGTGCGGAAGAGTCGACCGTTGTTGATCTTCAGATTCTGCGGCTTTCCGTCGAGGTAGATGCGGGCCTTTTCATAGGGCAGCGTACTGTCAAAGACGGCAACCACGTGGTGCCACTGCTGAAGGCTGACCGGATCGACGGTCTCGACCCGCCACGAATCATCGGCCCAGACGCCGACGATGTTGAAGTGGAGTTTTCCGTTGTTGAGAAAGAGACCATAGCCCCGGGCCTTGGGCAGATTGTTGTCCTTCTCGAAGGTGATGTCCTTCATCCGGGTGACAATCGCCCCGCTCTGCTCGTGCTCGGCGCGGAACCAGGCGGAGATGACAAACTGATCCTTGTAATCGACCAGTCGATCGCGGAAGTTGAAGTTTCCAACATTGCCAGCATCGAAAAAGATCTGTCCGGCGAGAGCGACTCCCTCGCCAAGAGGCGACGGCGCATAGGAGGGGGTTCCCTCGCGGAAACCGGTCCTGGTGATGTCGAGTTTCTCGCGGGTGCCAAGCTTGTCGTTTGGCTTGGCCATGTCGATATGTTCGACCGTGTCGACCAGCTCGACCGGAGCATTCCGATCAAGTGAATGGCGCACGATCAGATGCTCAGTCGGAAACCAATGGCGCGGTTCTTTCGGATCGAGCTGGCGAGCCCAGGACTCCAGCTGTGGACTGGCCATTCGGACCTGCGTGTCGAGCTGCCGGGCCGCGGCGGCAATCTGGCGGTCGAGATCGGCAAGACGTCGCTGCTGGTCTCTGGTTGGCGCCGATATCCAGGGCGGCGAGTTGCCGAAGTTGTGCGCCCGACCATCCTCAGGAATGCTGTTGAAATAGGCGTAGAGCTGATAATAGTCGCGCTGTGAAATTGGATCGAACTTATGATTGTGGCAGCGGGCGCAGCCCACGGTGAGGCCAAGGAAGACGGTTGAAGTGGTATCGACACGGTCGACGATGTATTCGACAAGATATTCATCGGGGACGATACCATCCTCGGAGTTGAGGCGGTGGTTGCGATTGAACGCGGTGGCGATCCGCTGGTCCAGTGTCGGGTTGGGGAGCATATCGCCCGCCAGCTGCTCGATGGTGAACTGATCGAAGGGCATGTCGCGATTGAAGGCATCGATGACCCAGTCCCGCCAGCGCCACATGAAACGCTCGCCATCGATCTGGTAGCCATTGGTATCGGCATAGCGTGCGGCATCGAGCCATTCAAAGGCCATTCGTTCGCCAAAGCGCGGGCTGGCAAGGAGCCGTTCGACAACCTTCTCCCAGGCCTGGGGAGACTTGTCATTGATAAAACTGTCGAGTTCAGCAACCGTCGGCGGCAGCCCGGTCAGATCAAAGGTGACCCGGCGGAGGAGCGTGGCGCGATCGGCTTCGGGAGCCGGCTGGAGCCCTGCCTGCTCCAGTCGGGCGAGGACGAAATGATCGATCTCGTTGCGGATCCAGGCCTTATTCCTGACGGCGGGGAGGGCGGGACGGACCGGCGGGATGAACGACCAGTGGGACTCCCACGGCGCGCCCTGCCTGATCCAGTCGGTCAACAGCTCGATCTCCGCCGGCGTCAACGCATGGTTTGACGCGGTCGGGGGCATGCGCAGCGTCGGATCAGTGTGCTTGATGCGGCGAATCATCTCGCTGCGCTCCGGATCGCCCGGAACGATCGCCCGGCGACCTCCACGCAGTTCGGCCTTTGCCTCGGCTTCCGAATCGAGGCGGAGGCGGCTCTGGCGACTGGTCGCGTCCGGGCCATGGCACGAGTAGCACTTGTCGGAGAGGATCGGCCGAATAT
>JBEAVZ010000280.1:0-7520 GCA_041160645.1 Acidobacteriota bacterium | reverse complement strand
GTCCGCGAAGCATTCGAGACATCGGTGACGTGCGTCTGACCACCGGTCAGTTTGTAAATCAGCCAGGTGTCGATTGTTCCAAAGGCCAGCTCGCCAGCCTCGGCCTTCTTGCGGGCGCCCTTTACCTTGTCGAGCAGCCACGCAACTTTGGTCCCTGAGAAGTAGGCATCGGTCACCAGACCGGTCGATTTACGGATCACCCGGTCAAACTTCTCTTCCTTCAATTTGTCACAGATCGAGGCCGTGCGGCGACACTGCCAGACGATCGCATTGTGAATCGGCTTGCCTGTCGCCCGATCCCAGACCACAGTCGTCTCGCGCTGGTTCGTGATACCGATCGCCGCAATGTCGCTCGCCGTAATACCTGCTCCGGCAATCGCCTCACGGGCGCAGTTGAGTTGGGTCGTCCAGATCTCCTCCGCATCGTGCTCGACCCATCCCGCCTCCGGATAGATCTGCGTAAACTCCTGCTGGGCGATATTGATGATCTGCCCCTGCCGATTGAAGAGAATTGCACGGGATGAGGTCGTTCCCTGGTCAAGGGCGAGAATGTAGTCGGCCATCGTGGATGCCACCTTTCAGGATTGTCAGTCTTATCGATTGTCTGGCTGCGGATCTATTTTGTTCTCTTTTCGCGCACGTACTTCGCGACGGTGCCGACCGGGGCGAGCCAGATGCGGTTGGCTGGATTGCTGGCATAGGGGAGCAGCTTTTCGAGCAGCGAGACCCGCGTCGTCTGATTGCCGCCGGTGTTGATCTCGTGACCAGCGAGGATCAGCCAGTGGCCATCCTTCCGCGCCTTCTCGATCAACGGCAGAATCTGTTCGAACTCCTTGCCATCCATCTCCATTCCCGTCAGCTGACCCATGTCGACGTAACCCGGATCGTTTGGCGCCTCGTCGAGCCAGCCACGACCACTGGAGTGAATTTCGAAGACAAGCGGGACGTAGCTCTTCGTCTCCAGCCCACGACCGACATACTTCTGGCCACAGGGATAGGCGAACGACTCCGCGTCGATGCCCAGCTGGCGGCGCAGGACCGCTTTCGTCTCGAGCAGCTCGGTCCGCATCCGCTCCAGCGTATAGTCATCCAGAGCACGGTCGCGCGAAAAGGGGAAGTTGCCGCTGCAGGGATGCCTGATCGTGTGGCTGCCGATCTCGTGGCCCGCGGCGGCGATCTTCCGCCATCCTTCGAGCCGTTTCTCGACGGCTGGTGGATTGACGTAGAAGGTCGCCTTTCCCCCGAGCCGCTCAAAGACGGCGGCGCCGACATCGACCTGGCTCGTCCGGGCATCATCAAAGCTGAGGCTCAGCGCCAGATCCTTGCCCGCCGGCCAGGAGAAACGTGGTTGGGGTGTCTGCGCAGTGGCGAGCAGACTCACGAAGAGCAGCAGGGTAAGGAGGTAAGTTTTCATGGAGTACGCTGCCGGGAGTGTGTTTGCTGCGCCGGGATCCGGATGAATCCCGGCGCAATTTACTGATCTAATGCGTCACAGAGAGTGAAGCCTTAGGCAATGGTGATCTCTTTGGCGAGATAGACGTCCTGAATCGCCTGGAGAATCTCCACGCCTTCCTTCATCGGGCGCTGGAAGGCCTTGCGACCCGAGATGAGGCCCATGCCGCCGGCGCGCTTGTTGATCACCGCGGTGGCCAGTGCCTCGGCCAGGTCGCTCTGGCCCTTCGACTCGCCGCCGGAGTTGATCAGACCCTGCCGGCCCATGTAGCAGTTGGCCAGCTGGTAGCGGGTCAGGTCGATCGGGTTCTCGCTCGTCAGCTCAGTGTAGACGCGGTCGTCGATCTTCCCGTACGGGTTCTCCTTCGACGCGAGAGCCTTGTAGCCGCCATTGTTGGTCGGCAGCTTCTGCTTGATGATATCGGCCTCGATCGTCACGCCAAGGTGGTTCGCCTGACCAGTCAGGTCCGCCGAGGTGTGATAGTCCTTGTCCTTCTTGAAGCCCGGGTTGCGAAGGTAGCACCAGAGAACCGTGTAGAGACCCAGCTCGTGCGCGTACTGGAAAGCCTCACTGACCTCCTGCAACTGGCGGGTCGACTCGTCCGAGCCGAAGTAGATCGTCGCCCCGACGCCGGTCGCGCCCATCTGGAAGCACTGGTCGACCTTGCCAAACATGATCTGGTCGAACTTGTTCGGGTAGGTCAGGAACTCGTTGTGGTTGATCTTGACGATGAAGGGAATCTTGTGGGCATACTTGCGCGAAACCGCCCCCAGCACGCCAAGCGTCGAGGCGACCGCGTTGCAACCACCCTCGATCGCCAGCTTGACGATGTTTTCCGGATCAAAATAGAGCGGGTTCTTGGCAAAGCTCGCCCCAGCCGAGTGCTCGATGCCCTGGTCGACCGGCAGGATCGAAACATAGCCCGTTCCCGCCAGGCGGCCGGTGTTGAAGAGCTGGTTCATGTTGCGCAGCACGGAGTTGGGCCGATCCGAGGCGGCAGCCACCCGGTCGACGAAGTCGTTGCCGGGAAGGTGCAGACTCTCCTTCGGAATCGTCTTGCACTCGTGGGTCAGCAGAGCCTGTCCATCCGGGCCTAAAAGTTTTTCGATCTCCTGTATATTCATTTTTGCAAAGTCTCCATTCGAACGTTTGTATTTGTATGTTTGGCCGGCAAAGCAGTAAGCGCGATTGTAACGCTATCTTTTGATGATGGTCAATCAATGGCCCCCTGCGCCTTCCCGGCCAGTTCATTATGGTTCAATTAAGAGGCGGTCTGTCCCCGCGCTTCAACTTCCGCTCTGGTCGCAGACGAGGGTGACCAGGGTGCGCACACCAATGCCGGTCGGTCCGATCGCCAGATGCGGTTTGGTCGACTCGTTCCACGCTGTGCCGGCGATGTCGAGGTGGACCCACGGCGTCTCCTCGACAAACTCACCGATGAACCAGGCGCCGGTGATCGTCCCCGCCTTGCGGCCACCAACGTTCTTGATGTCGGCGATCTCACTCTTGATCTGCTCGCGGTACTCCTTGTCGAGCGGCAGCTGCCAGAACTTCTCGCCCGCTTTCCGACCGGCGGCAATCACCGTGTCGATCCACGCCTGGTCATTGCCCATTGCCGCGACATAGACATCGCCAAGGGCGATCAGCACCGCCCCGGTGAGGGTGGCCAGATCGACGATCCGCGTCGCGCCGAGCTGACGCGCATAGGCGACGGCGTCGGCAAGGATCAGTCTGCCCTCGGCATCGGTGTTGATGACTTCGATCGTCTTGCCGGTCATCGCGGTGACGACGTCGCCGGGCCGCTGGGCTCGTCCGCCCGGCATATTCTCGGTGGCCGGGATGACGCCGATCACCTTCACCGCCGGCTTGAGCTGGGCGATCGCCCGCATCGCCGCAATGGTCGTCGCTCCACCGGCCATGTCATACTTCATCTTCTCCATTCCATCCGCCGGTTTGATCGAGATACCACCAGTGTCAAAGGTGACCGCCTTGCCCACGATGGCGATCGTCTCTTTCGACTCCGTCTCCGGCGTATAGGTCAGCACGATCAGCTTGGCCGGTTCCGATGACCCCTGCGATACTCCGAGCAGGGCGCCCATCCCGAGCTCCTTCATCCCCTGCTCCTCGACCACGTCGATCCGCAGGCCATACTCTTTGGCCATCGTCCAGGCACGATGGGCCAGCTCGGTCGGCGTGAGGATGTTGGCCGGTTCATTGATCACCTCGCGTCCGAAATTGGTCGCCTCGGCGATGATCCGTCCCCGCGCGATTCCGCTGCTGATCTCCTCGATCCCCGCTCCGCCAGCCGTGATGAGGGCTGTCTCGAGAGCCGATTCGGTCTTGTTGCTGGTGTGGTACTTGTCCGGCTCAAAGAGCGAGAGCAGCGCCCCCTCGGTGATCGCCTGGGCATCGGTCGCCAGATTGTGCTCTGAGCGGTGGAGGAAGGCGATGCTCTTCGCTTTCTTGCCGCGCAGTATGCGCGTCGCCGTTCCCGCGAGCTTTCGCAGCAGGTTGCTGTCTGCTTCACTGGCTTTGCCGGCCCCGAGCAGCAACAGCCGGCGGGCCCGCAGCCCGCCCGTGCCAACCAGGTAGGCCGACTCGCCCGACTTTCCAGCGAACTCACCTGTCTCGAAGAGTGAGCGGATCGTGCCGGAGGTGTGCTGGTCGAGCTCGGCCAGCAAGCCGTCCTCCACACCTTCACCTTCGAAGACCCCGATCACGAGCGCATCACATTCGATCTCATGATATTTCCGCGCATCAGCTTTGATTTCCATTCTGCTTCTCCTGAATTGTCCTTGCCTGAAGTTAGGTTAAAACCGCGCATTCCGATCTTTGAGCGCCGCGCGGGCCTCTCGATCCTGATCCCGGCGGGCTTCGCTCTCCCGCTTGTCATAGAGTTTCTTACCACGCGCCAGACCAATCTCGCACTTGATCAGGTTTCCTTTGAAGTAGAAGCGCGTTGGCACCAGCGTCAAACCCTTTTCACGTATCTTCGAGAAGAGCCGTTCGATCTCCTTCTTGTGGAGCAGCAGCCGCCGGTCCCGATCTGGTTCGTGATTCTGCCGATTGCCATGCGTGTAGGGGCTGATGTGGACGTTGAGGAGCCACGCCTCTCCATCCGCGACCCGGACATAGCCATCCTTGAGCGTCACCTTGCCCGCGCGGGCCGATTTGACCTCCGTGCCGGTGAGCTGGATTCCTGCTTCGTATGTTTCAAGAATGAAGTAGTTGTGATACGCCTCCCGATTGGTCGCGATCACCTTCTCCTTCTCAGTGCTCTTCTGTTTTGGTGACATTGGTCAATTGGTTCTCTGGCCATTTTTTGATCGGTCTCCGTGCCACGGGTCCGGACAGCATTGCTTATGATTTGGGCCCGGTGCTGAAGCGACTCTCGCGGCCGGCCAGCAGCCGGCCAATATTCTCGTGATGTTTCGCGATCACCAGGGCGGCGACCAGCGTCAGTGCCGTTATGACCGGGGCGAAGTTGGGGAGAGGGCCGCGGAGATAATGTTCGATCAGCCCGCCAAGGGGGATGAAGGCTGCCGCGAGGATCGAGCCCAGCGAAATGTAGCGGGTCAGCGCGACGGTCGCGAGGAAGACGGCCATCGATCCAAGCACGGCCCACGGGGCAATGACCAGAAAGACACCCAGGGCTGTCGCCACCCCCTTTCCGGCCTTGAACTTCAGCCAGACCGGGTAGCAGTGGCCACAGACCGCGAGGATGCCGGCTCCGGCAACGACCCAGGGGGTGCCCGAATCTCCAACCAGCCATCGGGCCAGCAGGACGGCGACCGCGCCCTTCAGCGCGTCGAGAAACAATGTCAGGATTCCCGCACCTTTGCCAGCGGTGCGGGTGACGTTGTTGGCGCCAGTGGCGCCGCTCCCACTCTGGCGAATATCCTCACCACTCTTCAGGCGGACGATCAGGTAGCCGAAAGGGATCGATCCGCAGAGGTATCCCAGCAAAAGTATGGTCAGGCTCATCAAAAAATCCTTCTTCTCAGCGTGTCGAGGGCGGTGTTGACGGCGAGAACCCGAATAAAATGGCGATCACCCGGGAAGATCATCCGGATGGCTTTGGCGCCTTCATCGTCAGCCAGTCCAATGTAGACCAGGCCAACTGGCTTCGCGGCTGTTCCGCCGCCGGGACCAGCAATGCCGGTGATCCCAATGCCAAAGGTCGCTCCCGCGCGTTCGCGCACTCCGCGGGCCATCGCCAGCGCTACCTCCTCGCTCACTGCCCCGTGGGCCTCGATCAGTTCACGCGGGACGCCGAGCCGGGCAATCTTGGCCTCGTTCGAGTAGGTGATCACTCCCTCGTTGAAATAGTGTGAGCTGCCGGGAACCTCGGTCAAACGACCGGCGAGCAGCCCCCCCGTGCAGCTCTCCGCGGTGGCCACCGTATAGCCACGGCGGCGGAGCGCCTCGCCCACCACCTCTTCGAGCGTCTCGTCACGGCGCGAATAGACCACATCGCCGAGCGCTTCCTCGAGCTTTCCGCCCAGTTCATCGAGAAGTCCCTGGGCCGCTGACTCGCTCTTGGCCTGCGCCGTCAGGTGCAGTTCAATCTGGCCGTTCTTGACCAGGATGGTCGTCGTCGGGTTGGTGTATCTGGTGTAGACGGGGGCGGCCAGCTCATCGACCCGTGACTCGCTCAGCCCAAAGATGCTCAGCTTCAGCCGCAGGATGAACATCTCCCCGACCCGTTCGCGCAGCACCGGCTCGACCAGTGTGCTGTACATCGGCTTCATCTCGCGTGGTGGCCCAGGCAGCAGGACAGCGGTCCGTTCACCCTCGCGGACCAGCATGCCCGGCGCCGTCCCATTGTTGTTTTCAAGAAGGGTCGCTCCCTCCATGATCAGCGCCTGCCGTTCATTGATGGCTGGCATCGGAATGCCGCGATGGGCGAATCGGGCGCGGATCTTCTCAAGGGTCGGGTGGTGCAGCACCAGCCTCCGCCGCAGCACCCGGGCGAAGACCTTCCGCGTAATGTCGTCTTCAGTCGGCCCAAGTCCGCCGGTGGCGATGACGATCTCCGAGCGGCGCAGCGCGTCGCGAATCGCCTCCTCAAGCCGCGCCTCGTCGTCCCCGACGATCGTCTTCAGGCGAACCTCAACCCCGATCGCGTTCAATCGCTCGGTCAGCCAGAGCGAGTTGGTGTCGATCCGAAATGGAGTGAGCATCTCCGAACCGATGGCGATAATCTCTGCGTTGAGCATAGTCTGTCCTGTTCCTGTAATATTCAAAGCACTTTATCATAGCGAATAATCGCCTCTACTGAAACTGAACGGACTGGAAGATCTGGTCGCCGTGACTCGATTCGTGCTAAATAGAGCATTCTGACACCACCACCCCTGGTTGCCTGGCAAGACTCCTGATGGCTAAGCGGGGGGCTTAATGACAGATAGATCTATTCACCGACATTGGCATCACCGGGAATATCTTCCCCATTTCGACCGACCGGAGTTGATCCAGTCGATAACGCTCTATCTTGGTGATGCATTGCCCAAAGAGGTGATCGATAAGTGGCGTGCAGAATTGAAATTGCTCGATTTCAAGAACGAAACAGACAATTACACGATCGAACTTCATCGACGTATTGCCAGGTATGGTGATCTCGGAAGAGGCGCCTGTTGGCTAAAAGAACCATTTATTGGAAATCTGACTGAAGAGGCCCTGCTTCAATTTGATGGCATGCGTTACAAGTTGATTGCGTGGTGTGTGATGCCAAATCATTTGCATACGCTGATCGAGTCATTTGAAGGCTTTTCACTTGGAAATATTGTCAAGTCATGGAAATCGTACACTGGTAACAGAGCCAATCGATATCTCAATCGACAGGGCCGCTTTTGGCAGCCTGACTATTACGATCGCTACATCAGAGATGGTAACCATTTCCACAACTGCATTAAATCCATTGAAAATAATCCGGTCAAAGCTGGACTTTGCCTTCACCCAGAGGATTGGCCGTGGAGTAGTGCGCGGCGGAGATTGTCTGCCCAAAGAAAACTGCAGTCATGATACTGGGGGCGCGGGTCTTCAGACCCGCATGTCCCTTGGATTCAAG
>JBEAVZ010000273.1:0-7277 GCA_041160645.1 Acidobacteriota bacterium | reverse complement strand
TCCCCATGACCGATATTGCATAGGCAAGTCGGCCACCCCATCTGACGCATCACCAAGTGCGACTTATTGGAGGATTATGCGCCGATTACTGGAGAGAATTCTTCGCCGTCCCCGCAACCATCAAACAGATCCCCCCCGGCCTGACCATCCCCGGCGGCTCGGCAAATGGGGCGAAGAGCTTGCCCGGCGTCACTTGATCACGCAAGGCTACCGACTCGTCGCGACAGGCTTTACCGTTCCGATTGGCCGGAGTCGCCGTGGCCGTCCGGTCCTGGCCGAGATCGACCTGCTCGCCTGGGACGAGTCGGTCACCCCCTCGATCTTGTGCGTGATCGAGGTCAAGACCCGCCGCAGCGACGAATTGAGTCGGCCGGAAGCGGCAGTTGATCCAAGAAAGCAGCGCCACCTCATTCTGGCCTCCCGCGTCATCAGACGCCTGCTCCGACTTCAGGCTGAACCAGTTCGTTTTGACGTGGTCGCCATCCTCTGGCCCGCCGACGCGACCCCGGCCATCTCGCACCACAAAGACTTTTTTCGTGAGTGATTTTTTCAGTGTTGAGGGGATTAGGTTATTGACAAGAGACCGCCTTTGAATGTATAAAATCATTTCGCCAGCGGGAGTAACTCAGTGGTAGAGTGCAACCTTGCCAAGGTTGAAGTCGCGGGTTCAAATCCCGTCTCCCGCTCCAATTTTGATTCACTGTCTGGTGAAAAAAAAGAGACTAACTTTCGTTAGTCTCTTTTTTTTCACTCACCTTGTCCTGACAAATCTCTTTTCCGAACTGCCTATGCTGCTGCCGCCACCAGTCCCGTCAAACCTTTGAAGGATGGGGGGCCAATCCCCCTGTCGTCCGGTACCGTCGAGACACGAGGATAGCCAAAGCCACACCTCGCCAAGTTCCAGCCACCGGCCGAGTGCCGATGGCTCCACCTGCTCCATCACGATCGATACTCTTGAAAGATTTCAGGAGGCCTGTGGCTGGGTGAAGAGCGCGGCAAACGCCTTACGCGGATCCTTGCGTTCCGCCCGCTGTTTTTCGATCCACTCCGAGATCACTTCCCGCCGCTTACGACTCCGTGGAGTGCTGGTCTCCGTGGCCTTGCGGCTGGTTTGGATCGGCTTGTCCTCTTTTTTGATCAGTCTCGCCTTGTTCATCGCTCCCTCCCTCTCCCACCCGATCAGATCGGGTCCATTCATTTCCAACCGCAGACGGTGCACTCGCGGTCACGGTTCAATTGTCATCATCAATGCGACTATCAATTCCGATCCGGCAATCACCGCGGCCACCTGTCTTCATTTGGACCTCTCGCGGCCAGCTTGCGGATCCTCGTGCAATCGCCAAATTATTCCCAGCAAAGCTTGCCAATGTGCTTGCAATTACCGTACCAGCCCTTAAATCGCCCCAATTCGGTTCGCAGAGCGGACTTTTGGGGAACTTTTTGGTCGACAAAGAACAAAACTGTGATATATTGCGCACTGTATCGGATAATTTTCGTTACCCCTAGCCTCTTCAACCTTGTTTCCTCGGTCGAACGCTACTCGTTCTGATTATTGCATTACTTATTTCAGGTTTACCCGGACTCGGATGGCTGTCCCACCATTGTGGGTCAAATTTCCCCAGCGGACAGCATTTTTTACCCTTTATCCACTAACCTCATCACGCTCGTCGAGAACTGATCAAGTCTGTCGCTATCGCCACCCCGGCCGTGGCCAGACTTCAACTCGCCAGATCTCTGAGCATCTGAGTGTCTTGGACATTTACCACAACAGTTTTGATCAGATTCGGATCAAGGATGGCACCTGCCCGGAATCCGAAAAAACAGGAGAAGAACTTGATGAAGAAAGCTAAACTTATCAAGAAGGACTCGCCTTTGCAGGATCAGCTCCAGTCCGCAAAGCGAAGTCGCAAAGTGAAAGTAAGAGCCGTCAAGGAGCGGACAACGATCGACGTGACGCGTGAGTGGATCAAGCAGAAGCGGAGTGATGGCCCCGGAGCCCGGGAGGCATTCGCGTCGCTCTTCAATGAGTCTGATCCCCAGTCGGCCTGATCTGGCTCACCTCTCTCCACGCCCGGGAGCGTCTCCCCGGGTAGCCACCGGGCCATTTCACAAAAGGAATCGACGAGGTCACCACTATCACCGGCGTCTCCAGTCCCGGAAGACCGGTGCAGATCCAGATCATGAGCCAAACAAACATCCAGGAGATTCCGGTCACGAGGCGCGAGATCCTCGGCTGGTGTATGTATGACGCAGCGGATTCGGCGTTTACGACCGTGATCGTCACCGTCCTTTTCGCGCCATACTTCAGCCTCGTAGTGGTCGGAGATTCGGGGCGCGCCGACATGCTCTGGGCCCAGGCCGCCTCCATCTCCGAGCTCTTCGTGGCGCTGCTGGCGCCCATCCTCGGGGCCGTTGCCGACTACGCCGGACGCCGGAAGAGCTTTCTGGCCATCTGTGCGACGATCATCGTTCTCTTTACCGCCTCGCTCTGGTTTGTCACGCCCGGAGCGGTGATGCTTGGATTTTGGCTCTACGTGATTGCCAATGTCGGGTTTGCTGGTGGGGGGGTCTTTATCGACAGTTTTCTGCCGGGAATCGCCAACGAAGGCAATGCGGGAAAGATCTCGGGCATCAAGTGGACCATCGGCTACCTGAGCGGAATGCTCTGTCTGCTGATCTGTTTTCCACTGGCAAACAACAACATCGTCGCCAATCCGGGTCCATCCCAGCTGGCGCTGGCCCGGCTGATTCCGGTAGTCGTCGCCGTCTACTATCTGGTCATGGTAATCCCGACCTTCCTCTTCCTGCGCGACCGCAGCGCGCGGCGCCCGCTGCCGGATGGTTCCAGCTATCTGACGGCCGGGTTTGGTCAGGTCGTGCGCACGCTGCGCAACATCCGCCATTACCGTGAACTCTTCAAGCTGCTGATCGCCTTTCTGGTCTACAACGACGGCGTCGTCACGGTCATCTACTTTGCCGCTCTCTATGCCACGGTGACGATCGGATTTACGACGGGCGAACTGACGATCATGTTCTTTCTCCTCAACATTGTCGCGGCTGGAGGAGCCTTCAGCTTCGGACTTCTGGCCGACCGGATTGGCCAGAAGCGAACCATCTTCATCTCTCTCACCCTCTGGATAATAGCCGTCATTCTGGCCTTCCTCGCTCACTCAAAATCGGAGTTCTACGTAGTGGCCACCCTCGCCGGGCTGGGGCTGGGCTCCTGTCAATCGGTTAGTCGGAGCCTGCTGGCGCTCTTTACGCCACGCGAGAATGCGGCGGAGTTCTTTGGATTCCTCGGCATCGCCGGGAAGGCGCTCGCCTTTCTTGGCCCGCTGATCTTTGGGACAATCTCCAGCCGGACCGGGAGTCAGCGACCAGCCATCCTCGCGATCGGCCTCTTCTTCGTGGTGGGAATGATTCTGCTCTCGCTGGTCGATGAGAAGAAAGGCAAGGCGGCCGCCCGGATGTCGATCGAGCAGCTCACGGCGAGTAATGGTCTTAGCTAGCGATGGACCTGAGTGGCGAGCTGACGCAGCGCCTCATAGAGGACGATCGCGACGGAGTTGGCCAGGTTGAGTGAGCGGATGGCCGGATTGGGCATGGGGATGGAGAGACAACGATCCCGGTGCGCCGCGAGAAGATCGGCGGGGAGCCCCATCGTTTCACGGCCAAAGACGAGACAATCGGCGGGCTGGAACCTGAAATCGGTGTAAATCTGCTCACCGGAGGTCTCGATGAGCACCATCCGCGCGGCGGGGAGGGCCTGCTGCAGCGCTTCGAAATGGCGGTGGTAGTGGATCTCCACATCATCCCAGTAGTCGAGCCCGGCTCGCCGCACGGCCTTCTGATCGACCCGAAAGCCGAGGCGTCCCACCAGGTGGAGTGGGGTCCAGGTTGCCCCGCAGAGTCGGGCAATATTGCCCGTATTGGGTGGAATCTCCGGCTCGATCAGGGCGACGTGGAGCGCCGAGCTCGCCGCCTGACCTGCCGTCACGACCGACCTCCAGCCAGGCTCATCCAACCGCTCATGCCCAGCACCAGAACGAGAAAGATCGGCAGGAAGCCCCACCCAAGACCGTTAGCCTCTCCGTGGGCGCACTCTTTGATCTTCTGATTGATATAGAAGAAACCACCGACAATCGTCAGCAAAAGGAAGGAGTAGGGGAGCTTCATTGGCGGCGTCAGATTCTTAGCGCCGTTAAACTTGATGAATCCGAGCATCCAGAGTGGCGTAATGACCGATGACAAGAGGGGGAGAAAATAGATCATCCAGCGCCCTCCCCAGCCATCGGGTCGACCGATGATATTGAAATGGATTGGAATGCGGGCCGGGAGAGTTTGGTAGGCCTTGAAGGCATTCACGAGGGTGAATAATGCCACAAAGACAGAGATTGAATTGACGAAGCGATGCATTTATCTTCTCAGGAAACGAGCAGAAGGGCCCGGGGTTTCGTGAACCCCGGGCCCTTCTGCTGTGATTGGCAGACACCATCAGACGCCAGAGATCAATTGGCGCAGCACATAGGGGAGAATTCCGCCGTGCTGGTAGTAGTCGATCTCAATTGGGGTATCGATGCGCAGGGTGACCGGGATCTGCTCGGAGGCGCCGTTGGCGCGATTGATGACCAGCGTCACATCCATCCGTGGCGTCACCTCGCCATCGAGTCCCTGCAGGTCGAAGGTCTCGGTTCCGTCAAGGCCGAGCGAAGCGGCGTTGACGCCATCACGGAACTGGAGCGGGAGGACGCCCATCCCCACGAGGTTGCTGCGGTGAATGCGCTCGAAGCTCTGGGCAACGACAGCCTTCACGCCCAGAAGGCGGGTTCCCTTGGCCGCCCAGTCACGCGAGCTGCCGGTTCCATACTCCTGACCGGCAATGACGATCAGCGGGGTTCCCGCGGCCTGGTACTTCATCGAGGCATCATAGATGCTCATCTCTTCGCCACCCGGATAGAACCTGGTGACTCCACCCTCCGTGCCGGGAACCATCAGATTGCGAATCCGGACGTTGGCAAAAGTACCACGGGTCATGACCCGGTCGTTGCCGCGGCGTGAACCATAGCTGTTGAAGTCGGCCACTCCAACGCCATTCTCCAGCAGATACTTGCCGGCCGGGGAGCTGGGCTTGATCGAACCGGCTGGGCTGATGTGGTCGGTCGTCACCGAGTCGCCGAGAATTGCCATCGGGCGCATTCCGGTGATGCTGCGAATCGTGCCGGGCTCCATACTGAAATTCTGGAAGAAGGGTGGCTGCTGAATATAGGTCGAAGACTGATCCCACTCGTAGACATCACCCGTCGAGGCAGGAATCTCATTCCAGAGCGGATTCTCGGAAGTGAAGTCGGAGTAGAGGCGCTGGTAGGTCTCCGGCTCGAGCGCCGCGTGGAGAACCTGCCGGACCTCTTCCTGGGTGGGCCAGATGTCCCGCAGATAGACGGCCTGACCATTACTGGCGGTGCCGATCGGCTCGGTCGCCAGATCGATATTGACCCTACCGGCGAGCGCAAAAGCAACGACGAGGGGCGGGCTCATCAGGAAGTTGGCCTTGATGTTCTGGTGAACGCGCGCTTCAAAATTGCGGTTTCCGGAAAGGACCGACGCGGCGATCAGATCATTCTTGGTCACCACCTCCTCGATCCGCGGATCGATCGGGCCCGAGTTTCCAATGCAGGTTGTGCAACCATAACCGACCACGTTGAAGCCGAGCTGATCGAGATAAGGCTGAAGGCCGGTCTTGGCGAGGTAATCCGAAACGACGCGCGAACCCGGTCCAAGGGAGGTCTTGACGGTGGGCTTGACCCGCAGCCCCTGCTCGACGGCCTTGCGGGCGAGCAGTCCGGCGGCGAGCATGACGCTCGGATTGGAGGTGTTGGTGCAGGAGGTGATCGCGGCGATCAGCACCTCACCGTGGCCAAGCTCCACCTCGACCTTTGGGGTCCCGGCTTCGATCGTCTCCGGCTTGAGCTGGACCTGACTCGTTCGATCGGCCGCAATCGAGGTCGCGTAGCGTGTCCCAAGGTCGTTGGCCGACTTGCCATAGCCACTCTCGGCCACCGGCTTGGTCAGCAGATCATTGAACCGGTCGCGAAGGGTCGCGAGCTCGATCCGATCCTGCGGCCTCTTGGGGCCGGCCACGTTCGGGACGACAGCAGAGAGGTCGAGCTCGAGCAGCTGACTGTACTCGATCTCGCCCTTCTTCGGGATCCCAAACATGCCCTGGGCCTTGAAGTAGTTGCGGAAGGCGTCAACCTGGGCCGTCGTTCGCCCCGTCGCCAGCAGGTACTGGCAGGTCTCCTCGTCAACTCCAAAGAATCCCATGGTCGCGCCGTACTCGGGGGCCATATTGGCGATCGTCGCGCGATCGGTCAGCGAGAGTGAGGCCGCTCCTTCGCCGTGATACTCGACAAACTTGCCGACGACCTTCGCCTTGCGGAGCATCTCGGTCAGGTGGAGGACCAGATCGGTCGCCGTCACCCCTTCGCGGAGAGTTCCGGTCAGGTTGACTCCGACCACATCCGGGGTCAGAAAGTAGACCGGCTGGCCAAGCATTCCAGCCTCGGCCTCGATTCCACCCACCCCCCAGGCGACGACGCCAAGTCCATTGATCATGGTCGTGTGCGAGTCGGTGCCGACGAGCGTATCCGGATAGTAGACGCCATCCTTGTCGAGCACTCCCTTCGCCAGATACTCGAGGTTGACCTGGTGGACAATGCCGATCCCCGGGGGAACAACCTTAAAAGTATCGAAGGCCTGCATGCCCCATTTCATAAACTGGTAGCGGGCGCGGTTACGCTCGAACTCGATCTCCATATTCTTCTGGAGCGCATCGGAGGTCCCGGCCACATCGACCTGCACTGAATGATCGACCACCAGATCGACCGGCACGAGCGGTTCGATCAGTTTCGGATTCTTGCCCAGGGCGGCGACGGTCGAGCGCATCGCGGCCAGATCGACCAGAAGCGGCACTCCGGTAAAGTCCTGCAGCACGATGCGGGCGACGACGAAGGGGATCTCCGCGGTCCTCTCGGCCCGGGCTCCCCAGTTGGCCAGCGCACGAACATCCTCCTCACGGACCTTCCGACCATCACAGTTGCGCAGTACCGACTCGAGGACGATCCTGATGCTTATCGGCAGTTTTGAGATCGGGCCAACTCCCTCTTTCTCAAGTTGCGGGAGTGAGTAGTACTTTCCAGTGCTGCCATTCCCCAGATCGAACGATTGATAGGTATTGAAGAGATTATGTGCCATATTTTACCCACAGGTGAAGATGCCGG
>JBEAVZ010000260.1:0-4429 GCA_041160645.1 Acidobacteriota bacterium | reverse complement strand
GGTCGGCTCCTCGAGGTAATATGATGACGCGATCCAGGGGCCGCGAATCAACAGCCGGCCCATCGATACTCCATCGTGTGGAACCTCATTGTTGGCGGCATCGACAATCCGCAGTTCGAGTCCCGGAGCGCTCATCCCCGCTCTTTGTTTGACGTCGAGCTGCTTCTCCCGTGGCCAATCGCGCATATGGTGCTTGAGTCGCGAGACGGTTCCGAGCGGACTGGTCTCCGTCATGCCCCAGGCCTGAATGAACTCGATCCCGAGGTTGGTCTCGAACCAGTCGATCAGCGCACGTGGAGGCGCCGACCCACCGCAGACCATCGTCCGCAGGCTCGACATGTCATACTTTCCCGGATTGTTGCGCAGCTCATTCATTACTCCGAGCCAGATTGTCGGTACTCCGGCCGTGAAGGTCACCTTCTCATCCTGAATCAGCTGGCAGATCGACGCTCCGTCCATCATCGCCCCGGGATAGACCTGCTTGATTCCCAGCATCAGCGCCGTGAAGGGCATTCCCCAGGCATTGGCGTGAAACATCGGCACGACGGCCAGAACGGTCGACTGACGATCGAGACCGAGCAGGTCAGGCAGGGAACCGGTGATCGTATGCAGATAGTTCGACCGGTGGGTATAGAGAACCCCCTTTGGCTTGCCGGTCGTTCCACTGGTGTAACAGAGCCCCATTGGGGTGTCCTCATCCAGCGCCGGCCAGACAAAGTCGCTCGATTCGGCGGCGATGAGGGACTCGTAGTCGAGCGCCGGCTCGAGCACGGTCTTGAAACTGCCGGTGTTGCTCATGACGACGATCTGCTTCACGGTCGGCATCTTCCCGGCCAGACGCTCGAGCAATGGCAGCAGATCTTCGTCGATGAAGATGATCCGATCTTCGGCATGGTTGATAATGTACTCGAGATCGGCTGGCGACAGCCGCAGGTTGAGAGTATGGAGTATCGCTCCCATGCTCGGAACCGCATAGTAAAGTTCGAGGTGGCGGTGGGTGTTCCAGCCAAAACTGCCGATGCGATCACCGGGCTGGACGCCCAGTGACTTGAGGGCGTTGGCCAACTGCCGTGCTCGCCGCCCGACTTCACCGTAGTTTGTGCGGTGAAGCCGATCCCGGAAGCGGGTGACGATCTCCACTTCGGGTGAGAGTTGCGGGCCACGGTCCATCAGAAGCGACATGCTTAACGGACTCTTCATCATTGTCATGGCTGGACAGAACCTCCTCGATGTTGAAGTTGGTTAAAAAATGGCCTCACTCAGTTGGGAGAGAATCGTCGCCGACGACTTCTCCACATCAGCGTGAAGAGAATTGCCATGGGCATCCATGGTGACGATCGCCGGGAAGTCGGTCACCCGCAGGTGCCACATCGCCTCGGGAATGCCAAAATCGAGGAGATGGACATCCAGAACCTCGTCGATGCACTGGGCGTAGTACTGCGCCGCGCCGCCGATGCCGTTCAGATAGACTGCGCCATGCTCCTTCATGGCCGCGAGAGTCTTCGGGCCCATTCCGCCCTTGCCGATCACGACGCGGACTCCATAGCGCTTGATGATCTCGCCCTGGTAGGGCTCTTCGCGGATGCTCGTGGTTGGGCCGGCCGCCTTGATCCGGTACTTATCGTCCTTGAGGACGACTGGACCGCAGTGGTAGAGGATTGATCCGTTCAGATCGACCGGCGGATCGTTCTTCATGAGGTGGGCGTGGACGGCGTCACGACCAGTGTAGAGTTCACCGGAGATGAGGACGACATCGCCGACCTTCAGTTCGCGCACCTGCTCCGCGGTGAGCGGCGCCCGCAGCACTTTCTCCCGACCCGTCCGGACAAAGCCGCCCGAACGCGACATCTTCGTTTCACTCTCCTGCTGATCACGGTAGAGCCAGCGTTTGATCTCTCCGGTCCGCGCATCGAGCACGACGCCAAGACGGCGAAATGCCCAGCAGTCATAGGCAACCGAGACGAAGAAGCTTGCCGGAAGACGGTTGATGGCGCCTATCTTGCAGCCAATCAGGGTCGTTCCACCACCAAAACCCATGGTTCCAATGCCAAGGGTGTTCGAGGTCTGGACAATGTAGTCCTCGAGTCTGGCCAGCTCGGGATGGGAATTGGTATCGTCGAGCGTCCGGAAGAGCTGCTCCTTGGCGTGCAGATAACCGCTCGCCCGATCTCCGCCGATGCAGACCCCGATCGCTCCGGCACTGCAACCCTGACCCTGGGCCTGCCAGACGGCGTGGAGAAGGCACTTTCGAACCCCATCCAGATCCCGCCCCGCTTTCCCGAGGTGGGGCAACTCCATTGGCAGCGAATACTGGATATTCTTGTTTTCACAGCCGCCGCCTTTGAGGAGCATCTTCACCTCGATCTCGTCTTCGTTCTCCCATTGTTCGAAGTAGATCGACGGAGTCCCCGGGCCGAGGTTGTCACCGCTGTTCTTGCCAGTCAGCGAATCGACCGAATTGGGGCGGAGCTTCCCGCGACGCGTCGCTTCGGCGATCGCCAGCTTGATCTCCTCCTTCATGGCGAGCTGATTGGTGCCGACCGGCGTCTTGATCTTGAAGGTTGGCCAGCCGGTGTCCTGGCAGATCGGGCCTTCATTGTCGCAGGCCATGTCGATATTGGTCGCGATTACCTGCAACGCCTGGGACGAGCGGGCTCCCGTCTCGTCGTCGAGCGCCCGGGCCATCGCCCGCCGGACATCCGGTGGGAGATTGGTCGAGGTCTGGGTGATCAACTGCAGCATGCTATCTGGAAATGCATTCATTGCTCGTATTCCTCTTAATAACTTGATAAATGGATAATTGCCGGATTCAAATCGGTACGAACAAAATACCACCCTTCCGCTCCCAGTGAAACGGCAGCCAGACGAGCAGACCAGAAATTGGCAAAATCGGCCGATCCTTGCAAAACCTTTACAAAATATATCTGGACTTGAATATTGGCTTTACATTCGGTCCGTATTCTAATGACCAGAGGGATGTTCATAGTGAACGAATCCCCGCAGATTGGATACCAATCGAATTAAGACAGTAAATGAGTTACGGAGACCAATACTATATGAATATTAGAGAGCGCGTATCGCCACGATGGCGGCTGATTTTGAAGACGATGCTGGTGACTGGATGTCTTTTCATCGTCGCGGGAATAGTCGGTCGTCAGGTTCTAAGCCAGGCCTACCAGGAGGCCCCGACCGGATTCGACAACCAGACCAACGGGATGGTCGAACAGGTGACTTTCAGTCAGGATCGGGAGCTTTTCGAAAAGCGCGATACGATCGAGGACGGTCTTGGACCAGTCTACAATGCACAATCCTGTGTAGAGTGCCACCAGAATACGGTCTCCGGTGGTGGGAGTCAGATTCTGGTCGTTCGGGCCGGTCACCTTGAGAAAGGTGAGTTTGTCGACGCTCCCGGCGGGTCATTAATCAATGACCGGGCGATCGATCCGGCGCTGCAGGAGTATGTTCCATCGGGCGAGACGATCAGGTCGCAGCGGATCTCGCTGAGCACACTCGGGGATGGTTTTGTCGAAGCGATCGATGACCAGACTCTGCTCGATATCGCCGCCCGGCAACCCGGGCAGAGCAAGGGCGCGATCGCCGGCCAGGCGATTCTCGTCCCGATTCTGGAGTCGCCAGGCGCGACCCGTGTCGGGCGATTTGGTTGGAAGGCCCAGCACGCCAGTCTGCTCTCCTTTACCGCCGATGCCTATCTCAACGAGGTTGGCATCACCAGTCGGCTCGAGCCGGAGGAGAACAGCTCGCTTGGTCGCTCCGTGGCCGCCTTTGACAAGGTCGCTGACATCGAGGATGCCGACAATGACATCGACAATATCGCCCGCTTCATGCGTGCGACCAAGGCGCCGGCGCCGGACAGCACCCTGGCGCAGAGCGCTGAGGCGCGGCAGGGCGGGCAGCTCTTCAGTCAGATCGGTTGCGCGATCTGTCACGTTCCGAGTATCGTGACCGGCGCTCCCGGCAAGTCTACGAATGGTGGTACTTACATCGTGCCGGCGGCGCTGGGAAACAAGGTCATCCATCCCTACTCAGATTTTCTTTTACACAATGTGGGGACTGGTGACGGGATCGTCCAGAATGGCGGGCGGGAGACGGCCAACAAGATGCGGACCCCGCCCCTCTGTGGATTCCGGACGCGGAACCGCTTCATGCACGATGGTCAGTCACTGACCCCGGAGGAGGCGATTCGCCGCCACGGCGGCGAGGCGGGGGCGGTCACCCTGCGTTTCAACAAGCTTGGCAATCGACAGAAGTCGCAACTGATCACCTATCTGCGCTCACTCTAAGTGGGCCTGGTGGCGGATATGGGCGGATATGCGGGGCCTTCCACTCCCGCATGTCCGCCGCACCGCTGGCCCCCCACGCCGCACTGGTCAGGGCGAACGCCCCTCAGCTGGCTATGACCTCCCTAAGG
>JBEAVZ010000235.1:0-3068 GCA_041160645.1 Acidobacteriota bacterium | reverse complement strand
CGCACGAGGCGCTCTACGATACGGCGACCGGCGAGTGTCTGCGCCAGTCGACTCACCAGGGCTATCGCGGCGATTCATGCTGGAGCCGCGGCCTCGCCTGGTCCCTCTACGGATTTACGCGCTCGTGGCTGCAGAGCCGCGAGCCATCCTACCTCGCGACGGCGATGCTCAATGCCGACTACTATCTCGCCCATACGCCGGCCAATGGCGTGACTCCCTGGGATTATGATGCGCCGGAGGAGGGGCCGCTCAGTCGCCGCCAGGTCGATACCTCGGCCTGTGCGATCGCCGCCTCGGGTCTGCTCGATCTCGCCGACTCCGTTCCTGATCCGACCAAGGCCCGGGCCTACCGGGACTTTGCGCTGACCTCGCTGGTGACCCTCTCGCGCGAGTACCTCGGGCGCCACACGGCCGGCTTCGAGGGGATTTTGAATGGCGGCGTCTACCATCTCCACAAGAATCTGGGCGTTCACGAGGCGGTCCTCTTTGGCGAGTACTTCTTTGTCGAGGCGCTCGACAAGGCCTTGAAGGTCCTCGCCCGACCCGCACTGCCGGCGGTTGTCACTCCCTATCCCGAGGATTCACTCCCCGCCTGGGCCAAGACGTGGGCCGATGGTCCGACCGAAGAAGAGATGCCGGCCCCGGGAGGTGCTGCTTGAGCAACCCATCAAAGAGGCCCGTCGCGCTGGTTACCGGCGCCGGCCGCGGCATCGGGCGCGGCATCGCGATCGAGCTGGCGCGGGCTGGCTACGATATCGTCATCAACTATGCCGGCAACGCCGCCGCCGCCGAAGAGTGCCTTCACCTCGTCAGGGAGGCTGGGGGCGATGGCTGGATCGTTCGCGCCGATGTCGCGGTTGCCGCCGATCGCGAGCGCCTGCTGGCGGAGACGCTTGCCAGCGGTGGCCAGATCGACCTGCTCGTCAACAATGCCGGAGTCGCGCCGAAGGTCCGGGCCGATATCCTCGATGCCGGCGAAGAGTCGTTCGACTACCTGATCGATGTCAATCTGAAGGGGCCCTACTTCCTGACCCAGCTGGCGGCCCGCCAGATGATCGCCCAGGTCGCGGCCGGGGTGACTTGTGCCTTTGGTGCGCCGCGGATCGTGACCATCACCTCGATCTCGGCCTACACCGCTTCGACCAACCGTGGCGACTACTGTGTCGCCAAGGCCGGTCTGGCCATGATGACCAAGCTCTTTGCGGCCCGGCTGGCCGAACACGGCATCTTCGTCTTTGAGGTCCGCCCCGGGGTGATTGCCACCGACATGACCGCCGGCGTGCAGGAGAAGTATGACCGTCTGATCGCTGAGGGCGCCTGGCCGATTCGCCGCTGGGGCCATCCGGAAGATATTGGCCGGGCCGTCGCGGCTATCTCCCGCGGTGACCTGCCATTCGCGACCGGTGAAGTGATCAATATCGATGGTGGCTTCCACCTGCGAACGCTCTGAGTCGGGAGGAGAGGGCCCAATTTCTCCGCCAGGAAGATTCTGGGGGTGGGGAAATTCAGTCCACGAAAAACACGAAAGGCACGAAAGAGGATAAATATCTATTTCGTGCCTTTCGTGTTTTTCGTGGACCTAAAAATCAATCACCGTGACGCCTGACGATACCCTCCGGATCGACTGACAATTCGGGCGGATGAATGTAGAATACCGACCATCAGAGATCCAAAGACATAATACAGGATTCATTTTTTCATCACTGAAAGTCTTTCTTGCTGAAGGAGGTCCTCATTGCTTCTGAAAAGGCTGATCTTGCTTCTGCTCGCCGGGGTGTTTGTGGTCAACCATGCGCTGACGCGCGAGGTGACCGCCGATGGGGCGATCGATTTCAATCGCGATATACGGCCGATCCTCTCCGACAAATGTCTGCAATGCCACGGGCCGGACGAGACGACCCGCAAGGCGCGCCTGCGTTTTGATACCCAGGAAGGGGCGATGGCGAAGCCGGGGGTGATCGTCCCGGGAGACGCGGCGGCGAGCCGTTTGATCAAGCGGGTCATCTCGACCGACCCGGATCTGGTCATGCCGCCACCATCGACCGGTCATCAGCTGACGGCGAAGGAAGTCGCGCAGTTGAAGCAGTGGATCGACGAAGGGGCAAAGTGGGCGCAGCACTGGGCCTACATTACCCCGGTGCGGCCGGCCCTGCCGGCGCTCAAGTCGCGCGGATCATCGTGGGTGCGCAATCCGATCGACGCCTTTGTCCTGGCGCGGCTCGAGCGGGAGGGGCTGCCGCCATCAGCCGAGGCGGATCGCCTGACCCTGCTGCGACGGGTGACCTTCGACCTGACGGGGCTGCCACCGACGCTCGCTGAGGCCGAGGCCTTTCTGGCCGACAAATCACCGGAGGCCTATGAGAAGCTGGTCGACCGCTTGCTGGCCTCGCCCCATTACGGTGAGCGCTGGGCGCGGCTGTGGCTCGATCTGGCGCGCTATGCCGATTCGCACGGCTACGAGAGGGATCGCCCGCGGGTCATGTGGAAGTATCGTGACTGGGTGATCGATGCGCTCAACGCGGACAAGCCATTCGACCAGTTTACGATCGAGCAGCTGGCGGGTGATCTGCTGCCCGGAGCGACCAATGAGCAGCTGATCGCGACCGGCTTCCATCGCAACACGATGCTCAACCAGGAGGGGGGCGTCGACGATGAGGAGGCGCGCTGGGAGACCCTTGTCGACCGGACCAACACGACGGCGACGGTCTGGCTTGGTTCAACCTTCACCTGCGCGCAGTGTCACAACCATAAATACGATCCATTCTCGCAGAAGGAGTACTACCAGCTGCTCGCGTTTTATGACGCACACGAGTACAAGATGCTGGTCATGCCGGGGAGCGAGGGCTGGGTGATCGAGCCGGAGCTGGAGTTGCCGACGCCGGAGCAGGCCGCGCGCCGCTCCGCCTTCCAGGCCGAGATCAAAGCGGTCGAGTCACGGCTGAAGGCCGAGACGCCGGAGCTGACCGCGGCTCAGCGCCGCTGGGAGTCGGAGGTCGAGCAGGCGCCACGGAGCTGGCAGACTCTGACGCCCGTCGGGATGGTCTCGACGGGAGGGACACAACTTAGCC
>JBEAVZ010000176.1:0-6111 GCA_041160645.1 Acidobacteriota bacterium | reverse complement strand
ATCGGAACCAGAGTCAACTTTCGGGCAGTCGGCCCGACTCGTCCGGCGCGGATTTGACGGCGTGGAGCCGAATCACATCGCGCAGGTTGAGTCGGAGCGTCGACTCTTCAAGACGGAGATAACCGACGAGGAGGCTGCCCAGACTGGCAAGCCACTTCGAGTAGCGACCAACGCGGCTCAAAAAGAGGCGCAGGCTCATCGACTTCCCGACGTGGCGGATCTCGGTGACGGTAAAACCCTCTTCCTGCAGCAACCGGGTCAGGGTCGTCCGGGAGAAGAAGAAGAGGTGATCCGGGATGATCTGGCGCCAGCGGGCCCGCAGGAGTTGGAACCAGATCGTCTCGACATCCGGGGTCTCGATGACCAGATGGCCACCAGGACGAATGAGCCGGTTGAGTTCGTTAAGTTCACGCCGCGGGTCACGAAAATGTTCAATAACATGGTAGAGGACCGCGACATCGAACGAATCCGCCGGGAGAGCGGCCTCAGCGAGCGCCCCGGCGCGGCAATCGAGACCCTTCGTCCGCGCGCAGCGCACGGCCCAGGGGTCGGCTTCGACGCCGGTCGTTGCAAAATAGCGACTGGCCACGGCCAGAAACTCGCCGGTCGAGCAGCCGACCTCGAGCAGATGACCACGATCGATGAAACGGCGCAGATCGTCAAGCCGTTCGCGGGCCATAAACTCGCGCCACGGTCGCTCCGCCTCCTCAACGCCCTTCTCGACCAGTTCGAGCGCGGAGGCCCGGGCCGCGAGCCGCTCCATGTCGTCGACCACGGTGGAGGGGCCGTCGGTCGCCTCCGGCAGATCGACAAAGTGGAGGCAGCAGACCAGACAGCGCCGCAGCGGCCCGTCAAGCCGGGGTGAGCAGAGGACCACCGCGAGGCGGTCGCTTCGACAGAGAGGGCAAACGGGGCTGATCTGATTGGTGGGGCTCTCGGGGGTCGTTGGGTTTATCAGCGTGCCTCCATGAAAGTGCGATTATGGCATACCTGCTCGTAGACTTTGAGCGTCCGGGCCGCGGTCTGCTGCCAATCGAAGCGGCGTGCCTGCTCGAGCCCACGGGCGATGAGCTGTCCGGCGAGCTGCTGATCGGTGAGCAGATCGAGTATGCCATCACGAATCGACTCGACCGACCAGGGATCGACATAGCGCGCGGCAGGGCCGCAGACCTCCGGGAGGCTGCCGGCCTGACTGGTGACAACGGGAGTCCCACAGGCCATCGCTTCGACCGGCGGCAGTCCGAACCCTTCAAAGATCGAAGGGTAGATGAGCATCCGCGCTCCGCGGTAGAGGGCCGGCAGGTCGGCGTCGGGAACATAGCCAGTGAAGACGATATCATCCCGCCACGGAAGCCCGGCCAGCTCGCGATCGATCTCCCGAAAGATGGCGCTGGTCAGCCAGAGTTCACGACCGGCAATGACCAACTGCGGGGTCAGATCGGGGCGGTTCCGGCGCAGATCGACGTAGGCGCGGATCAGCCGCGGGATATTCTTCCGCGGCTGAAGGCTGCCCAGGGCGAGCAGGTAGCCGGCGCGGAGCCCATAAGCCTGGGCGAGGCGGAGCCGCGGCTCATCCTCCGTCCCGCTCCCAACGGGACTAAACCGCGGGTCGATCCCATTCCAGGTGACGACGATCCGCTCCTCCGGGATGCCATAGGTTCGGTGCAGGTCCGCCTGGGAGAACTCGGAGACGGTGAGCAGACAAGCTGCCCGCCGGGCAGTATAACGGACCGTCAGCCGCAGCTGCCAGCTGCCGCGACGCGTAAAGGTCTCCGGATAGTGCTCAAAGGCCAGGTCATGGACCGTGGCGACCACCGGCACCGGGCAGAATGGCGGCGCGGTGTACTGAACGTGGAGCAGATCGACCGGCCGCCGACGCAGCTCATAGGCGAGGGCGAGCGGGGCTCGCACGATCGGCGTCGGGGGCGGCAGCAACCGCACCCCAAAATTGGGGGCCGTGCGGGCAAAGTGCTCGCGCCATTCCGCGGCACTGGCGCGATTGGCAAGGTAGATGGTGTAGCGGTTCCGTTGATCGAGACAGGTCAGGGCGAGAATCAGCTCGCGGATATAGGTCTCGTTGCCGCCCTGCCGGGCGCCAATCGCGTGCGCATCGATACCTATGTGCAATCCTCTCGTCATTCGAACGACTCAAGCGCCTCGAGGGCCTCTTCGTAGCGTGCAAAACGGCGCTCCTCCCGCCGGAAGGCCGGAGTGTGGTAGATCCTTCGTCCACCTACGATCCGCGACGGGTGCTTGAGATGGAGCATTTCGTGGTAGAGGACGAACTCTACCACAAATTCCGGCACCCGCTCATCATCGAGAGAGCGACTGATGACAATCTTCTCCAGAAGATCGTCGTGATGACCGAAAACCCGCCGTGTCCGCCGCATACTCCATCCCAGCTGTGGTCGCGGCAGACTGTTGCCGAAATAGCGCCGGTTGAGACGAAGAAAGAGTCGGTTCAGGTCATAGACGCTCCCGAGTGCACTGGCGACGGCGGGCTGACGTCCGTGCTGAACGCGGGCCAGATCGGCCTCCCGCGCCACCTCCGGTCGGTAGGTGTAGTCGCGGTAGCGGTGCAGCTGCTCCACCGACGCACGCTGGCGAAAGAGCCGGGCGACGAGGATGAAGGCCAGGGCCTGCAGCACCTCCGGGGGCGCGGTGCGGAGAATATCGGAGATCCGGACATAGATCTTGCGATCCCGAATCCGGATCGAGTGGTTGAGGCCGGCCGCGGGGCGAAATGAGACCTCGATCTCGGGCACTGTGGCGCGGCCGGAGATCTTCAGAAAAGCCTCCGCGATGAAACCTTTGACTATCGCTTCACCGCTTCCCATCTAAGTGCCCCACTCCTTCGCCCTCTCTGGGACGGATCACATCGGCCCCCTGAGCCCCAAGGCCCTTCCGCCCAGGGCCCTTGATGAGGATGGTTCGAATCTGCCGGCTTGCCGGGCCCCCCACCCGGTTCAGATGATCGCCTTTTTCGGGGGAAATTTCCAGATGAGCGGGTCCATTCGGGCCTCACCCAGGTCCTGAACAATGAGAAAGCGGAATGCAATTTTTGAACAAATCAGAATCGTCAAAGATGCGGATAGTCCCCGTGGCGTGATATTCTCGGCAGCATGGCAGGTAAAAGGGAGAGTGAGAGTCTGTTTCCGGAAATGGATGCGCCCCCCCGCCCGCACGGCGGACGGGAGACGCCGTCCAATGCGCCGCTCGCGGAGCGGATGCGACCGCAGACGCTCGACCAGTTCATCGGACAGTCGCACATCCTCGGGCCGGGGCGGTTGCTGCGGCGGCTGATCGAGGAGGGGCGGCTGCCCTCGGTGATCTTCTGGGGCCCCCCGGGCTCAGGCAAGACGACGCTCGCCTCGCTGATCGCCCGGCGCGCCGATTGTGAGTTCGTGCCCTTCAGCGCGGTCACCTCCGGCATCAAGGAGATCCGCCAGGTCATGCAGGACGCCGCCCGATTGCGGGCCGTCCAGAGCCGGCAGACCGTCCTCTTCATCGACGAGATCCACCGGTTCAACCGGGCCCAGCAGGACGCCTTCCTGCCCTATGTCGAGAATGGAACGATCGTCCTCGTCGGAGCGACCACCGAGAATCCGTCCTTCGAGATCAACTCGGCGCTCCTCTCGCGAGTCAAAGTATTTGTCCTCAATCAGCTCGAGGAGAGTGACCTCGTCGCCATCCTCCGCGAGGCGCTTACCGACGAGAAACGCGGGCTGGCGCTGCTCAGACCGGCCCTTGGAGCCGCGGCTGAACCCGCCACCGGCGAAGAGGCGCTCCTTCACCTTGCCCGGCACGTCGGAGGCGATGCGCGCACCGCGCTCAACACCCTCGAGCTGGCCGTCACCTCGACGGCGGCCGACGAGAACGGCCTCCGCCACCTGACGATCGACTCGATCAGCGAGGCCCTGCAACGCGTCTCCGCGCTGTATGATAAGACGGGCGAGCAGCACTACAATCTGATCTCGGCCTTCATCAAATCGATTCGCAACTCCGACGCCGACGCGACGCTCTACTGGCTGGCGCGGATGATCGAGGCCGGCGAGGATCCCATCTTCATCGCCCGCCGGATCGTCATTCATGCCTCGGAAGACATCGGGCTGGCCGATCCGCAGGCCCTGGTCATCGCGACGGCCGCCGCCCAGGCGACCCAGCTGATCGGGCTGCCCGAGGCGCGGCTCGCCCTCGCCGAAGCCGCCGTCTACCTGGCCCGCGCGCCCAAATCGAACCGGGTCTACCGGGCCTATGAAGCGGCCGCGGCCGATGCCCGCGCAACCCAGGCCGAACCGGTCCCGCTCCACCTGCGCAACGCGCCGACCGGCCTGATGAAGGGGCTTGGCTATGGTCGAGACTACCAGTATGCCCACGACTTTCCCGGAGCAGTGACCACGATGACCTGCCTTCCGGAATCACTCCAATCGCGAAGATACTATGAGGGCGAAGTCCGCACCGACGCGGACCCGCATGAGAATTGAGGGGGAGAGGTTAAATGGCATCACAATTCGATCTGAAGAGCAAAGTAGCGATCGTCACCGGCGCGGGTCCCGGGATCGGGCGGGCCGCCGCCATCGCGCTGGCTCGCAATGGGGCCGCGGTCATCGTCAACTACCTCAACAACGAGGCGGCGGCGACCGAGACCGTCCGTCTCATTCAATCGATGCGCCGCAACGCGGTCGCCATCCGGGCGGACGTGACCAATCCGGAGGACGTCCAGCGGCTGGTGGCCGAGACCGTCGACAACTTTGGACGGATCGACATCCTCGTCAACAATGCCGGGAGCGTCGTCCAGTTGGCCCGCTTCGAAGACTGTCCGCCGGAGACCTTCGACCAGATCATCAACCTCAACCTGAAGAGCGTCTTTCTCTGCGCCCAGGCGGTTCTGCCGTGGATGAAGCAACAGAATCAGGGGCGGATCATCAATCTCTCCTCCCTCGCGGCAACTCACGGGGGACGCGGCGGCTCCCTGCCCTATGCCGCCGCCAAAGCCGCCGTCAATACCCTCACCAAGGGTCTGGCAAGCGAACTGGGCATCCACCGGATCACCGTCAACGCCGTCTCGCCAGGAATCATCCTGACCCCGTTCCACGACCAGTTCTCGCGCCCCGAACGGTTGCAGGAGGTGATCAACGCGACCCCGCTGCAACGGGCCGGCACCCCGGAAGAGGTGGCCGAGCTGATCGCGTTTCTCGCCTCGGAAGAGGCCGGGTTCATTACCGGTGAGGTGATTGGCATTGACGGGGGCCGGTGAGTCCGCAGGTGAAACGGCGGTGGGGTGAGACGATCATTCCTGGCCCGGTTCGCCCAGCTCCCTAAAATGGGCGACGATCCGCTCCGCCTGCCGCTCTCCGACAAACGGTCGCAGCTCCTCGATGGTCGCTTCGCCAACTCGCCGCAGACTGCCAAAATTGCGCAGCAGCCGCTCCTTGAGCTTCTCCCCGACACCAGGGATCGAGGTCAGTTCGGACGAGAAATCGCGCATGGCGCGGCGATGGCGGTGGTAGGCGACCGCATAGCGATGGGTCTCATCGCGCACCCGCTGCACGAGCCGCAGCACAGGTGAGGTCGGCTCGAGCACGATCGGCTCATCCTCGCGTCCCCTTACCAGAAAATGGCTGATCTGTTCGTGGCGGCCGCGCGGCTTGACGATGCCGACCATCGGCAGGTCGGCCAGTCCGAGATCGAGCAGCGCCGCCCCCGCCGCCGAAAGCTGCCCCTTCCCGCCATCGATGAAGACCAGATCCGGAAGCGCCTTCTCTTCGCGCAGAAGCCGCGCGTAGCGCCGATGGACCGCCTCGCGCATCGAGGCAAAGTCGTCGGCCCCCTCGACCGTCCGGATGATGAACTTGCGGTAGTCGGACTTCTTCAACTCGCCGCCCTCACAGACGACCATGCCGGCGACATTCTCGGAGCCCTGGATATTCGAGATATCGAACGATTCGATCCGCTGGGGGAGGCCAGGCAGACCAAAGATCTCCTGCATCTCCTCGAGCACCCGCCCCCAGTCGGGCTGGATGACCCGGAAACGCTGCTCGAAACCGATGCGCGCGTTCTTGCTGACCAGGTCGATCATGTCGCGCTTCTTTCCGCGCTGCGGATCGAGGA